>JAUTWX010000474.1 GCA_030838385.1 Acidobacteriaceae bacterium | reverse complement strand
GTATTTTTTCTATTCGCGGCAGTAGTGGCGTGGCAGCTCAGCAGTATTTCGGCAGAGACTTTAGCGCGCGTGCGCGGCATCACGTGGGGGCTTGCCCTTTGCTTTGTCGCTCTGACGATTTTGAGCTGGAGATACTTCTTCCTCCTGCCGATCGTGTTCTCAGTGCTGATTACGGCGTGTTTGGTTGGCGCGGCATGGCTTTCTGCGAAGCCAACTTGACGGTTTGCGGCGCGGAGTAAAAAAAGCTGCGGCTATTCATCACGAAGGGCCACGACCGGATCGACACTGGAAGCCCGGCGCGCAGGCAAGTACCCTGACGCCATCCCGGCGAACAGCAGAAGTCCGATGGCTGCTGCCAGGCTGAACGGATCGGTTCCGCTCAGCCCATAAAGCATATTGCGCACCAGCCGAATTCCGGAAAGGGTGACCGGTAGGCCGACGATGATTCCGGCGAGCACCAGCAGCCCGATTTCGCGCATCACCTGCCAGGCGACTCCCGAGCGTTTGGCGCCGAGAGCCATGCGAATGCCAATCTCCCCTGTCCGGCGGCTCACTAGGTAAGACATAAGCCCGTACAGCCCGATACACGACAGGAACACAGCAACCGATGCGAAGAAAGCGGAGAGCTCGGCAATGATGGTCTGATTGGTGAAGGAGCGAGCAACCTGTTCATCGAGGGTCGTGATGTGCGTGATCGGCAATCTGCGATCGACGGAGTGAATCGCCTGCTGCACCTCGCGGGCAATCGCGCTGAAGTCTCCCGAATATCGCACCTCGAGGTCCCCAAAGCGCCATTCCCGCTGCGTGTAGGGAAGGTAATCAATATAGGCGATCGGCTCGTTTAGATTACCGAACTTCACGTCCCTGGCCACCCCGATCACTTGCTCCTGTAGCGGAGGCTCCGTGCCATCATCCGAGCCAATATAGTAAGTGCGCCCAATCGGCGAACCTGCCGGAAAGAGATGACGCGCCATTTGCTCGCTGATGATCGCCACGTGCAGCGACGTGGCCGTATCCTGCGGCCCGAAGCTGCGCCCCGCGAGCAGAGGAATCTGCATCACCTGGAAATATGCATCCCCGATGTCGTTGTGGTGTACGTTCACGTGGGGGTCCACGAGTATGCCGGGACCATGGATCGAGGAGTTCCAACTGCCCTCATGGAAGGTAAACGCAGAGAAGCTCGCAGCCCGCACTCCCGGCAGGCCGTTGACGCGCTCCTCGATTTGCTTGAACAACATGGTGAGGCGGGGATCATCGTCCTTGTAGCCAGTGATGGTGGAGTCGATGTTTAGCCGCAGCACGTTTTCCTTGTTGAAGCCGGTGTCCACGCGGTTAAGGTTGACCAACGTCCGCAGGAAGAGGCAGGCAGCCACCATCAGCACGAGCGAAAGCGCCACCTGGGAGACGACCAGTATCTTCGCCAGGGGTGTGCGGCCGGCACCGGAGAAGCCTCCGCGGCCGCTCTTGAGGCTATCCGTCAGTTGCAGCCGGGTGGCGCGCAGAGCCGGCAGCGTTCCGAACAGCAATGCCGTCCCTACCGTCACCGCGAAAGTAAACGAGAGCAGGCGCAGGTTGAGCGAGACGTCCAGCGGAACGCTGTCCGACCCGTTCGCAATCATGCGCAGCAGAACGCGGTTGGCGGCAGCTGCTAAACCAACGCCCAGCGCTCCTCCGGCCAGCGCCAGCAAGAGGCTCTCCGTCAGCAACTGGCGGATGATACGCGCCCTGCGCGCACCGAGTGCCTGTCGCAACGCCAGTTCGCGCGCCCGTGCTGTGGAGCGCGCCAGCAGCAGGTTGGCGATGTTGGCGCAGGCGATCAGTAGCACCAGCGCGACGATGGCCATAAGAACTTTCAGCGGCTCGGAGTAGGTACGGCGCAGATCGGAAAGCCCGCGAGCCATGCTTTCCAGTTGCACATGCGCGTGGGCCAGCCGCGCGAGATTCTCCTGGGAGAGTTTGGCATCGGGAAAGCTGCGCAGTATCTGCGCAAAAAGCACATTGACGTTGGCCGTCGCCTGCTCCACCGTTACGCCGGGTTTCAGCCGGCCCAGGATGTAGAGCGATTCGGAGAAGTTCTCATGGTACCTACCCCACCCGGGCGGAATGGTCTGAGCCATGGACAACGGCGCCCAAGCATCCGGAGCGGCCCCTACCTTGGTACCGAAGAACTCTGCCGGCGCCACACCCACAATCTCGAAGACGCTATTGCCCAACTTCAGCGTGTGGTGCAGAACCGACGGATCATTGCCCAAGCTACGCTTCCAGAAACCGTCACTGATCACCACAACGGGATGGTCGCCTTCGCTGGAGTCGTCGGCGTCGTCGAGCATGCGGCCCATCTGGGCGCCCACTCCTAGTGTGGTGAAGTAAGTGCCGGAAACGGTCTGGACATGGATCATCTCCGGCTCCTGGCGGTTATCGACAAAGCCGTGAACATCGTTGATGAGACTAAAGATGGCCGCGGTGTCAGAGAAGGCCGCGTTCTTGCGCTGGAACTGGCGGTAAAAGGGATAGGAGTAGAGCCCAGTGGAAGCGAAACTGTCGGTGATGCCGTCTCCATCGTCCCCACTGAGTTTCACCAGTTCCTGCGGATTCTTCACCGGAAGTGAGCGCAGCATCACAGCGTCGAGGAAACTGAAGATAGCCGTATTGGCGCCGATGCCGAGCGCCAGCGAGATAAGCGCGACCACGGTGATGGCCGGGGTGCGGAGCATGGAGCGCAGTCCATAACCGGCATCCTGCACGCAGGTCTCCAGCCACTCCCAACCCCAGGTCATATGGCTCTTCTCCTTCAAGCGGGTGAGATTGCCGAATCGTTGCTGTGCCGACCGCTGCGCTGCTTCCGGATTGAGGCCGGCGGCCAACTGCTGCTGTCGGCGCAGTTCGAGATGAAGACG
>JAUTWX010000472.1 GCA_030838385.1 Acidobacteriaceae bacterium | reverse complement strand
TGCTGGCGAAAGTAGAGGCCGGTGTCCTGACCGAAGTGGAGCTCGCCGAGGGTACTGGCGTCTTCGATCTCCTGACCGTGGTGCCACGGGCCCATCACGAGGAAGAGTTTGTCGTTCGCAGTGTCCTTGGGCTTGACCGCCTTCCAGACGGCGATGGCGCCGTAGATATCCTCCTGATCCCAGAGCGAGTGAACGAGCAGCGTGGGGACGATGAGCGGCTCCTTGGCGAGGATCTTGTCGAGGGCCTGGTCGCTCCAGAAGCTGTCATACGCCGGGTGAGCGGCGACCTTGTTCCAGAAGGGGAGCTGGTCCATGCCGCGCTCTTTGGCGAGCGCTCCGGCGGAGCCTGCGCGCATCCACATATCGTAATCGTCATAGTTGCTTGTCCACCAGGTGATTGTGTTGGAGCGCGTGGCTGACTGGTCGTAGATGTAAGTGAGGTTCTGCTGGCGGAAGGCGCCGTTGTGGAACCAGTCGTCGCCCATCCATCCATCGACCATGGGGTTCATTGGGACATCGACCTTGAGCGCGGGGTGGGGATGGATGAGCGCCATCAGCGGCAGGAAGCCGTCGTAGGAGATGCCGAGAATGCCGACCTTGCCATTGGACTCGGGAATGTTTTTGACCAGCCAGTCGATGCTGTCGTAGGTGTCGGTGGACTCGTCGATGGGTGTGGGGTTCTGCGGCCCGTGGATGGGGCGATTCATGATGTAGTCGCCCTCGGAGCCGTACTTGCCGCGAATGTCCTGCACCACGCGGATGTAGCCGCCATCGACGATGACATCGACCGCGTTGTCATAGCCCTGGAGGATGGGGCCGAGGTGCGAGCTCTGCTCGTGCGAAGTGAGCGCGGTGGCGTCGTAGGGCGTGCGGGTGAGCAGGATGGGCGCGTTTTTCGCGCCGTTGGGAACCAAGATGACGGTGTGCAGCTTGACGCCATCACGCATGGAGATCATGACATCGCGGCGCTGGTAGTCGAAGCCTGCGTTGGTGGGCTGGAAGTGCGCCGGGGTCTCGCTCGGGTAGAGGGGCGTGTTCTGGGCGATGACAGGCAGGGAAACGAAGAGCAGGGCGGCCAGGGCGAGGCAGCGGGACGAAACGTGCATGCGGGTCCTCAGAACGGATGTGCGGAGAATGGCTGAGCTGTGAGGGAACGCTAGCATGTATTTGCCGTCCGGGCAAAGATGCTTGCGACGGTCTGCTGATGATGGGTCGCCGGATTCCGCGATCCTCCAATCCACACCTCAAAAGCGAGATGTGGGACACCGTTTTGCTGCGCCGCTAAGTGCCAATGGCAACTACAAAGTATTGCGCGGGCGTCGTGCCGGGATTGCGCACGCCGTGCAGCTCGCCGGAGTGGACGAAGGCGGCGCCACCAGGATTGATGACAGTGGTCTTGCCGGAGATGGTGACGGCGAGCGTGCCCTGCATCATGAGGAAGAGCTCTTCGTGCGCGTGCTGATGCGGCGGATGCGGCGAGCTGCCAGGCGCGAGTGTGGTCTCGTGGACCTCCATGTGATCGTTCGAGTGCGTGGTGCCGTCGAGGATGCCGCGCGAGGCGTTGGCGCCGTTCTGATGGACGGGTAGCGTGTCAAAGGGCTTGGCGAAGGATGGTATGGGCGCGAGCGGCTGGTCTGCAGCGCGCGCGGCTGCAGGGCCGAGCGCGGCGGTGGCGGCGAGGGCGGGAAGCGAGAGACAGAGGGTGCGGCGCGTGGTATCCATGAGCGAAATGGTACGACACGTGGTACGCACATGGGAGACACGCGACTTCAACAATGGCTCGCGGTGTAACGGACTCGTCAGGCAGAGTGGGCTAATACTTCTGCACGTCTACATAAAACAGGTCTGTCGCCACCTGGAACTGATCTTTTGTCAGGGACGTCTTCATCGATTGCCAGTTGAGCGTGGGCTGGATCCGCTGCCAGCGATCTTTGTCTCCGACCAGCACCGGCATCGTGAAGCCTGGCTCGTCCGCGCGCCACTTGTAGGAGACTGTTCCCTCCGACGGATCGAAGAGCAACTGAAGCGCCGGAATATCCGCGTGGCGAAGATACTGGTTAAAGAGCGGAGTTAGATTCCTTCCTGTCTCCCGATCGAAGTACGTCACCACATCCTCGGTCATGATGTTGCGGTATTTGAACTGCTGGTAGAAGTTGTAAAGGAGCGGCCACCAGCGGTTATCGTCGTCGATGACAGAGCGGAGCGTGTTCAGCATCAGCGCGCCTTTAAAGTACTGGTCCTCAGGCGGATCGCCATTGACGCCACGTTCGGTGATGATGGGTCGCTGGTTTTTGATCCTGGGCTTGAGGCCATTCAGATATTTGACGGCGTCGTCGTGGTCCCACCTGTATTCAACGTACAGGCCTTCGAGATAGGTGGTCCAACTCTCGTGGATCCACATGTCGGAGCGATCGGCCGCCGTGATGCTGTTGCCGAACCATTCATGCCCGCTCTCGTGGATGATGATGAAGTCGAAGCGCGGGCTGATGCCGACGCCGGTCCAATCGCGCTCGAGGTAACCATTCTTGAAGTGGTTGCCATAGGTCACGGCGCTCTGGTGTTCCATACCTGAGTAGGGCACCTCGATTAATTTGTAACCGTCTTTTGCGAATGGATACGGGCCGAAATAATGCTGGTATGCCTCCAGCATCTCTTTCGCCTGAGCGAACTGCTGCCTTGCCTTGTCCAAGTCGCCAGGCAGCGCATAGAAATCGAGCGTAAGGTCGCCAAGCTTGTCGCTGAAGTGCTGGTAGTTGCCGACATTGAGCGACACATCGTAGTTGTTGATCGGGTAGTGGACTATCCAGTCCCAGCGCGTGTATCCGTCGCCCAGATCGGTCTTGCCCATGAAGCGGCCATTCGACACGTCCACCAGATCATTTGGCACTGCGACGCTGATCTCCATCTCTCCTACCTCGTCGCGCCATTGGTCTTTGTTGGGCCACCAGATGCTTGCGCCGTCGTCCTCGCAGGAGGTGAAGATCCAGGGCTTGCCATCGGGGTCCTTGCCGAAAGTGAAGCCGCCGAACCTGCCCGTCGTCAGCGGATGACCGGAGTAGTAGAAGTCGATCGAGTATTCCCGTCCGATCTTCAGCGTTTCGGGAAAATCGATGAAGACCGCGCCCGAATCGCGCTCGTACTTGAGGCTGGTGGTGCCGAGCAGGATTTTGCCGATCTGCAATGCATCGTTCAGATCGAGCTGAATGCGATTGCCGTCCGTGAGCATGCGGAAGCGGATCGTGTTCTTGCCGCTGATGACCTGCTTCTCCGGATCGACGCGGATATCGAGATGGTAGGAGAGCAGATCGTTGTTGACGCGATAGGGACCGTAGGCTCCGCGCAACATGGCCGCGCGCGTGTTGGGCAGGACGGCCGGCTGCGGACGCGGCGTAAATTGCGAGCCTACTTCGGAGGTTGGGTTCACGGGCTTCGCCGCTGTGCTGGTTTGGGCTGAAGAACTGAGTGAAGCGGAGAGCAGCGCAAGAAAGGCAGAAAGCACGCACCGGCGATAGCAAAACATGGCACCAGCGTAATCGATGTTGGACGAGTGGCGGGTGCCTGCGGGTGTTAGGCGGCGCGTACGAGCCAGCTCTTCATCGTATTCGCGTCCACCAGACCTGCCTGCTGGAACTGAAGGTTGCCGCGAGTGAATACGGCGAAGTTCGGGATGCCCTGGACGTTGTACCGCGAGGCAAGTTCCGGGAACTTTTCGGTGTCAACCTTCAGCACGACGGCCCGGCCTGCGAGGTCCCGTGCGACCTGCGCAACATGCGGCGCGGCCATGCGGCATGGGCCGCACCATTCCGCCCAGAAATCGACGAGGACCGGCACGCTGCTGTCGCGCACAATCTCGTCGAACTCCGCAGGGCTGACCCCAAGGGGAGCTGCCACCGGGGACAGAGGCGCTTTGCAGGCGCCACATCGTCCGGTGTCGGCAAGGTGTCTGCCCGGAATTCGATTCGGCTTCCCGCAGGATGGGCAGTTGCGGATGATGGGCATGGCGGAGTCCTTTCGTGAAGTGCGGAATCAACCGTATCTCGGTCGCCGGGGGGTCGACAAATGTGCTGAGAAAGACGCTCAGTCGGTGCCGAGAACGAGTGGTGTGCTGGCGATCTGACTTGTTGCTTCCATTTCCTGGTCCTTGTACTGGAGGCGGTAGAGCTTCCAATAGATGCCGTGCTGTGCGAGGAGCTGCTGGTGCGGGCCGTGCTCGCGGAGCTGGCCTTTATGCATGACAAGGATGGTGTCGGCGCGCTGCACCGTGGAGAGGCGATGCGCGATGACGACCGAGGTGCGGCCGGTGACCATGCGGTCGAGCGCGGTGCGGACGCGGATCTCGGTGTCGGTATCGACCGAGGAGGTCGCCTCGTCGAGGATGAGAATACGCGGGCGATGGGCGAGGGCGCGGGCGAAGTTGATGAGCTGCTTCTGGCCAGTGGACAGGCCAGCGCCGCGCTCGCGCAGCGACTCCTGGAAGCCGTGTGGCAGCGTGCGGATGAACTCGAGGACGTTGACTTCATCGGCAGCGCGCTCCATGTCTTCATCGGAGATGGACTTGGTGCCGAGGCGGATGTTTTCGGCGATGGTGCCGGTGAAGAGGAACGGGTCCTGCAGGACGACGCCGAAGTGCTGGCGCAGCGCCGTTAGATCATGCTGGCGCACATCGATGCCATCGATCAGGATCTGGCCGCGCTGCACATCGTAGAAGCGCATCATGAGCGAGATGATGGTCGTCTTGCCGGCCCCGGTGTGGCCGACGATAGCGGCGGTCTCGTTGGGCTCGATGGTGAAGGAGACGCCGCGCAGGATCCACTCGACGCCGATGGCCTCGAGGTCTTCCGGTGATGCAGCGGCGATGGTCGAGTGCTGCTCCGGCGTCAGGCGCTCGTAGGTGAACCAGACATCGCGGAACTCGATGCGGCCGGCGCGGGGACTGGGCACGGGGTCGGCGGGCGCCGTGACTTCGGCCAGGGTGTCGAGTAGCTTGAAGACGCGCTCGCTGGCTGCCATGGCGGCCTGCAGGATGTTGTATTTGTCGGAGAGGTCCTGGATGGGGCGCCAGAAACGCTGCGAGTATTGGATGAAGGCGACGAGGATGCCGATGGTGACGGTGCCACGGAGGACGCCGCGGCCACCGATCCAAATGACGAGAGCGATGGCGATGGAGGAGAGCAGCTCGACCGCGGGGTAGTAGAGGGCGTAGGCCATGATCGCGTCTTTGAAGGCGACCAGGTGGGTGCGATTGACAGCTTCGAAGTCGTTGAAGGCGCGCTGCTCCCGGCCGAAGAGCTGGACGACACTCATGCCGGTGACGTGCTCCTGGGTGAAGGCGTTGATGCGCGCGATGGCGGAGCGGATGCGGCGGTACGAGTCGCGCACGCTGTTGCGGAAGATGCGTGTGACAAGCAGGATGATCGGCAGCACGGCAAAAGAGATCAGCGCGAGCCGCCAGCTCATGGTCAGCATGACGACCACGATGCCGAGCAGCACGAAGACATCTTCAAAGATGGCGAAGACGCCGGCGGTGAACATCTCGTTGAGGGCGTCGACGTCGGAGGTGAGGCGGGTGACGAGGCGGCCGACGGGATTGCGATCGAAGAAAGCGACGTGCATGCGCTGTAGATGGCGGAATATCTGCGAGCGCATGTCGTACATGATCTTCTGGCCGGTCCACTGCATGAGGTAGGTCTGCGCGAACTCAAGCACGTAGGAGAAGCAGAGCGCGCCGACGTAGATGAGGGCGATCTGGGTGATGCCGGCTGTGGGCGATGCGCTGAGATGGCGGCCTAGCCAAGTGGACTGGGAGCCACCTCCATTTGGGGTGCTGTGCGTCATGTAGCGGTCAATGGCGACCTTCGTGAGATAGGGGCCGAGGATGTCCGCGAGCGCCTTGAGGATGATGGCGGTGAGCGAGACGCCGGCCTGCCACTTGTAGGGGCGCAGGTACTTGAGCAGGCGGCCCATGAGCCGGCTGTCATACGCTTTGCCAACGACGTCTTCTTCGTGGGCGGCGGATTTGGGGTACGGCTTCTTCTCCGGATCGGGCCGCTCGGCCTTAGGGGACCTTGCTTCGGACATGCCTTCCTTCGCCTTTATTCTACGAGGCTGCGAGAATAGATGAATGAGCGAGACGCTCGGCCTCTATATCTCAGTGCCTTTCTGCCGGGCGAAGTGCACGTACTGCAACTTCGC
>JAUTWX010000462.1 GCA_030838385.1 Acidobacteriaceae bacterium | reverse complement strand
TGGCGATCTCTTGGTACTGATCTCGGTCCAGAACAGGGCCGTAGATGCGCCCCAGGACACGCCGGAGGCCCCGCACTTCGGACAGTCCTAGGCGTCCCAGAACCTCGCGTGCGGGCAGGGTGACGGCCTGGTGGACCAGTTCGACCGAGATGGGCGCTGCAGTCATTGCCAGCACAAAAGCTACGAAGTGCAGGCGTTGCTTGGGGACCGTGAGCAACTGCAGGGCGAGGCCTGGGTAGTCCTTGGCGAGTCCCAGCAACTCGGGGGCCGCCCAGCCGAGGGCATGTGACAGGGGGAGCTGATGCTGGAGGGTCATGCCGTCCTCCCATTCTTGGCCTTCCAGCGGTTCTGCGGCGGCTCGAAGACCCGGAGCAGAGCGTTCATCCCGTGGACGGCCACGACGGCCGAATGAAGGGGAGCGAGGCTGTGGGCTCGGCGGGAGACGCCGGCGCTCAGTTCCCGCTTGGGAACTCCATAGGCGGCGAGCGTAGAGCCGTCCCGGGGCAGGCTGTCCAGAAAGTGAGCAGCCCCGATAGTGAGTGCGCCGCCATGAGCGGCGGAGGCACGGGCGATGCCGTGCCGTTGCCAATAGCCATCGAGGCCCGGCCTCTCGAAGGCATGGATGGTCGCCAACAGCACATCAGGTGCCTTGGCGGCAACAAGGTCGGCCCAGGCCGCGAGGCTGGTGTCGCGGCGGGCTCGGAAACCCTCATGCCCCTCCCCAACGCGACCGCCTTTGTTGCGAAGGACTTTTATGGCTGACCGGCGGGCACCGCCATCTGACCCGTGGTCTGCCGTTCCGAACAGGTCATAGCAGGAGTGAAGTGCGGCAAGGCCACCGTTCGGCAGATCGACAAACCGCTCGCCAGATCGATAGTCATCCGTGAATGGCGTCATGAAGCGCCGCCCACCGGACTCAGCCTGCGTCGGGAACATCTTGCGAGCTGCGCCAATAAGTCCGCTTTGATCGAATGCAAGACACGCTTGTTCTGTCCGCTCACTCTTGTCTCGTGGTTGAGCCATCACGCCGGTAACAAGCCGAATGCCGGGACTAAGCTCTTTGAGTTTTGCGAGTGCAGTCGTGATGGCTGACACAAACCGTTCGGCCGCTATCAGGGATCGCCGCCGCTCAAAGGTCGTGGCTCCGAGAGACCTGGACAGCCAGAAGAAACCGCCTGGTAGTACCAGTGCATCGATAGGGTGCCAGTCGAGCCGCTCTCGAACTATGCGCACCACCTCTTCAAGGAGGGAGACGCGGTTGAAGTTGTCTTTTGTGGAGGCCGCCGTGTTGCCTTGCAGGCATAGCGTTGCAAGGCGAGGCGACCGTATCGGTCGTCGCATGTTGTACTCCAGTATCTTGTCTTGTCTGATGCCGCTTAGGTTGTTCTTACAGACTCCAGCCAGCGGCGCGCCGGAGTGTTGGCAGACGGCTGAAGCTCAGCCGCTACAGATGCTCAGAGAAGGTTGACGAGCCTGCGTTGGGCTCGACTGTCGCCCTCGATGTAACCCTGGGTGTGCCTCAAGCTGCGATGGCCAGCGAGCAGCTGAACATCTCGGATCGAGCCGCCAACTCGCGCCGCGCGTCGTGCGGCGAGAGTGATAAAAGTTCTGCGCCCCGAGTGAGACGAACACCCCTGCAGGCCGAGCTTGGCATAGAAGCCCCGGAACCAGTTCACGACACTGCCGGGGCTAAGCGCGTCGCCTCGCTCGGACTTGATGATGTGGCCCACATTCCGGGCCTGGCGTTGAAGGGGGATGAGAGCCGCCCGCAGAAGGGGGTGCACAGGGATGAACCGGCCCGAGCCTTTCTTGGCGATGTGATTGCTAAGCGCGATGTGTTCGGCCAGTCGGCCGTCAGCGTCAGTCACCATCGCCCAAGTGAGCCCCGCGATCTCAGCGGCCCGCAGCCCTGCCTTTGCCGACAAGAGCAGCATGGCTCTGTCTCGAGCTGGATATCGCGTTTGGCGCGTTGCTTTGAGCGCGGCCGATAGCTGGCCTTCTGTCAGAATCTTGGCTTGTCGCCCTGCCATTTTGCCCTCATTTCTGCAGGCAAAATGGCCCGCAATTGTAGCATATCTGAGTGGCAAAATCAGTCAATTTGTAATTATTACAATGAGTTAGACGACTTTGCTCAAAAGGAGGATTTTATCCTCTGGCCGTGTGTCCGAGCCGAGGAGGCGCGATGGGGCTTCTGCATGCCAGCGATCGGGCGCGCTTGAATGCTGCCATGACGACGCACGCTTGTGCCCAGCGGGCGCGTCGCCGCGGCCGAGGCATCGAGCAAGGACGCATACGAGACTTGGCCGGGATACGCCACGCAGCGATTTCGGCTTCGAGCGCAACAGAGCCATTTCGGACTTGTCGATAGCCAAGGCAAACCCGGCGCAAATCGCGGCGGCCATTTCCTGGCTGTACTCGTCGGAAGGCTCAACAGCTCCACAGTCACGCGTAAGGTGGCGGTACTCGAAGATGAGTTGGGACTGACGTTGCTTGAGTTCGGACGGTGCGGTGTCAGATTGACATCTGGAGGGGAGGCTGAGCGCGGCCGCATGATCGGCCGTGCCGCGCAGCCGCTCGTCGAACTGGACGAGCGCTAGAAGGGGCCGCCTCGAAGCCCCTTCAGGAGGCGCGCGCAGGCGAGACCTACAGGTCGTCCGCCGCCAGCGTTGGCCCCATGAAGGGTCCTTTGGGGGAAGTCGGCCGGGTGAATTTTCCATAAGCAGCAGGCGTTGGCTGGGCTCGCCACAAAGTTGTTTCGGGGAAACATGATCGGCGAAGGGTAGAGAGTTCGTCATGATCAGACGCGGCGACATGCGGACAGAATTGGTGAGCATCGCGGGAAGGCCCGGTCTCCGGGGGTCCCCCGATAAGCGGCAGTCGGCCGAGCCAACCCCGCCTGGTCGGCAGTTCGCGCGCACCTTCGGCGATCACGTTCACGCGCAACGCTCCGCCGAAGTCAGGCGTAAGGGCGGACGTTGGCTGTCAGCATTCCGCTGATCGACAGAACCCTTCGAGGAGTTCCGTGAATGTACCTGCAGCTCACCGATCGGCTGCGCCGCATCAAGGGGCGTTTCCTGCTCAACCTCAACGATGTGCCGGAGGTTCGCTGCCTGTTCCGGGGCTGCCGGATCAAGCCGGTCAGCGGCAAGCGTTAAAGCGCCATGCCAATGCTAGCGTGGGGCGACTTCCTGAACAGGAACCCGGCGGCGCACTTGGTGATTGGGGACGTGGTAGCCGAGGGGGGCGCCGTGACGCCACAGGAGCTCGATTGCCTCAACAGGCTCCTCGTCCAGATGATCGGCCGACTTTCGCCAACCGGAGCCTTCGCGGTGGTTCCGAAGGACGGCAGGCCGGAGATCCACTGTGCCTTCGAGGAGGAGACCGACGCCGATCGGCTGGCGCAGGCGGTGAACGCCACGGCGATCAGCGGTCACGGAGGCTGGCCCACTCAGCGCTTCTTTCTTCTCGACGGCCCGACCAGGCGGGCCATCCAAGCGGCATTGCATGGGTGATCGAAGGGCCGTCGAAACAGGTTCGAGACGTCTCGCTAGGCGGGTTCGAGGGGCAAAAACGCGGGGCATTGACGTGGCGTTATGCGCCGGACTCAGATCCTTGAGTTGTTCGCAGCCTCAGATATGCGCCATTTGAAGTGCCACACCAAACTGCACTGACATAGATTCGCGGGCCGTGCATGGAAGGTGGGCGTCAAGGGATGTTCATCCTATTGTTCGAGCCGCGGGAGAAGGTGCTGCTAGCGCGGTACAGCGGAGTATTCAGCTCGGAGGACATCTCGGCGCTCGATGCAAATACTGTCGCCATCGTTGCGCGGGAAGGCTACGTCCGAAGCATCTTCGACTTCACCGATGTCAAAGCCGTAGCCGTACCGCGCACAAGATTGCTCGAGCGCGGCAAGAAGCTGCGAATGAACCCGGGCCAGGATCGGGTCATCGTCGCGCCTCAGCAGGAAATCTACGAGCTGTACCGCGACTATGCGCAGGGCCAGTTGGATTTCGGCAACGGCGAACTGATGGTCGTGCGTACGCTCGTCGAAGCTTTGGACCTGTTGGGATTGAGCAATCCTGATTTCCAGCCAGTCGTGGGCAGAGCATCATCGTCGATGGCGTGAGGGGGAGAACGGCCATATCGTCGGCATTGCTGACGCCGATTTCAAAGAAAGCGCCCGCCACCTTCCGGCAGCGGGCAAGTCAACGAGGGTACGCGGCGTCTCTGAAGCGCCGCATCGTCGAATGATGACTCCGGCGATTTGGTAATTAATCCGACTCCGGCTCGTCCTGTCCAGTGTGCTTACCGAAAACTCCATCCGCGCTGGTGTGAAGGGCGAGATCAGGTAGGTTTAGTCGCAATGATCGCGTTCCTGAGCTTGTTCGTCCAAGTCCTAGTCTCGTCCTTCAAGTCGCAGGCGCAGCTGGAAGCTGAGATGGTCATAATCGCCTATGGGGGCGCTCCGCGCATCCATGGCGAGCTGCTGAAGCTCGGGTTCGAGGTCGCTCAGTCGACAGTCGCCAAGTACATGGCGAGGAGGGGGCGAGGGCGGTCACAGACCTGGAGTACTTTCCTTTACAATCATGCGGCCGGTATCGCCGCATGGACTTCCTGTTCGTGCCGACGGTCGGCTTTAAGTTGCTCTTCGCTTTGGTCATTCTCAGGCGCCAACGCCGCCGCCAGATATCTCTCAGCGTGACGACGCCTGAATACCTCATCCGCGACCGCGACGCGTCCTATGGCCGCGCTGTCACCAGGCGGCTTTCTGCCGTGGGCATCCGAGATCAACCGACGGCACCACAGTCGCCTTGGCAGAACGGGCATGCGGAGAGGCTGATCGGCTCGATCCGTCGAGAATGCCTCGATCACATAGTCGTCTTCGGCGACGCTCATCTGCGTCGAATTCTTGTTGCCTACAAAGGTATCACAACCAGCTGCGAACACATCTGTCGCTGGACAAAGATTCACCGGCCCAACGGCCCATCCACCGGTTCGGTCAGCTCGCCGCGCAGCCGATCCTCGGCGGACTTCATCATCATTGCTGCCGGATCTAACTCTCGGTAGGCACAGCCAATTTAGGCAACTCCCTCAGGGCGCCAATTGCTTTAGTCGTTCGTCCTCGTGGCTCACCGCGCGAAGCCGTAATACATGTCGCGCCATGCCGGCGGCGGACCCCTGGCGAATGGCGCGATGAGCAAGGCATGCTTTCGTATCGGCTCTCGGCTCAAAAATACTTCGAAACAGATCGGCGCAAGATCGAGCCAATTGCAGCAACGCGGTTCAAGCCATTCTCTGCGGGCCAG
>JAUTWX010000082.1 GCA_030838385.1 Acidobacteriaceae bacterium | reverse complement strand
AGCTTCCAGTCCGGCACGACGAATATTCCTATCGCTATCGGCCTCATCATCATGATGTATCCGCCGCTGGCAAAGGTCCGCTACGAGAAGCTCGGTGAGGTCTTCCAACACCGTCGTGTGCTTCGTCTTTCGTTGCTGCAAAACTGGATCATTGGCCCAGTGTTGATGTTTTTGTTGGCCATCACTTTGCTTCGCGGCGAGCCCGCCTATATGCGTGGTCTGATTCTTATCGGCATTGCCCGGTGCATTGCGATGGTCCTGGTGTGGAACGAACTTGCAGAGGGGGACACAGACTATGTTGCAGGTCTGGTGGCTCTCAATAGCGTGTTCCAAGTGGTCTTCTACGGCCTTTATGCGTGGGTGTTCATCACGATTCTTCCCACCTGGTTTGGCCTGAAGGGTTCTGTGGTGAACATCGGCATAGGACCGATTGCCAAGAGTGTCTTCATCTATCTCGGCATACCGTTCCTGGCCGGCATGTTGACCCGGCTCGCACTGCTTCGCACCAAGGGCGAGGAATGGTATCGGACACGGTTCATTCCGCGCATCAGTCCACTTACGTTGACCGCACTGCTCTTCACCATCCTCGTAATGTTCAGTCTCAAGGGGGATTTGATCGTCAGACTTCCCTTGGACGTGCTCCGCATCGCCGTCCCGCTCCTGATCTATTTTCTTATCATGTTCCTCGTGAGCTTCTGGATGGGACGAAAGTTGGGGGCGGACTACGCGCAGACCGCAACACTCTCCTTCACCGCAGCGGGCAACAACTTTGAGCTAGCGATCGCGGTTTCCGTCGCTGTCTTTGGATTGAACTCGGGTGAGGCCTTCGTTGGCGTGATCGGGCCGCTCGTAGAAGTCCCGGCGCTGATCGGTCTCGTCAACATCGCGTTCTGGCTGCGGAAACGCTATTTTTCTTCAGCAACGATCTCTAACCAGGCTGCAATCAACGCCTGACGGGATGCCGGCATGCACTTCCTCATCATCGGCGGCAGTGACGCCGGCAGCGCTGCAGGACTCCGTGTGCACGAACTTGATCCAACATGTGACATCACGCTCGTGCTGAAATTATTGGATGGGGTAATCAAACTCACGCATGAAATAGATCGCAAAGCGTTCAACTTCCTTCCTCAACTTAATGGTGATCGACGGGTGACCTGCAGCGGCTCCGAATTGCGGTATTTCCGATACGGTAATACTCAAGGGGCGCCAAGACTCTTCCGGGTTGCGACGCCTTCGTCCCCCCCTGGAACTGGTAAATGACACCAAATCCGCCGGCCGGACGCGAGCGGCCTTCCGCTGTGCGAATGGATCCGTGGCCGCAGAGAACTTCCTATGCACATCTACTTCAGTCGCTGCTCGCCTTGCCGATCGCTGGATCGGTCACGCTGTCGCGTCCCGTCTCCACGTGTCCGGCAATGTGCCGCTGGAAATGCGCATCCGCTTCCACGTCGACCAACAGGTCGTACCAGCCGTGGGTCTCCTTGAGCCGCCACTGCCGCGACTTCGCCTCTCCCGAGCGCAGCGTCAGTGTTTCCCTCTGCTGCGTGTAGCCGTTCAAGATGCTCACCTGGCACGATGCCTTCCCCGCGTTGCGCAGTTCGAGTGTGATGTGGCCGCCCTCGTACTGTGCGCGTACCTCGAGCTCTGCCGCTGGATTTGCCGAGATGCTTCCCTTGTAGCTGCGGAAGAATCCGTTCGGTCCATGTACCGAGAGGTCATAGCCCGGATAGATCTCGTTCGTGGTCGGCACCGTCGAAATTCCCTGCGCACGAGTTTGTGGCGGCGTTGGCGGAACAATGTGGTCGAAGAAGCCATCATTCTCGTCGTACATCAGGAAGAATGCTGTCTTGCTCCACACGCCCGGATTCGACGTCAGCGCATCCAGCATCTGCGAAACGTACCAAGCACCGTAGTTCGCGGGCCAATTCGGGTGCTCTGTATATGCCTCCGGCGCTACTACCCACGACACCTGCGGCAGATTGTTTGTCTTCACATCGTTGAGGAAGATGTCGAACAGTGTGCCACCCGTCGAGATGTTCGTGCCCGTCCTTGCCTTCTCGGCGAGCGGCGATCCTGCCGGCGCATTCTGGTACTGGTGGAAGTACAAGAGCGAATTGTCGCCATAATTGCCGATGTAGGCATCGTCACCCCATCCCCAGAAGTGCGCCGCGTCCAGCCCCGCCCCGGCGTCCTGGTAGATCTTCCACGAGATGCCCGCACTCTCGAGTCGCTCCGGGAACGTCGACCAGCCGTACCCCGCCTCGGCATTGTCGATCACCGGACCGCCGCCCGAGCCATCGTTGCCCACCCAGCCCGTCCACATGTGGTAGCGGTTCGGATCGGTCGGCCCTAGCAGCGAGCAGTGGTACGCATCACATACCGTGAACGCATCCGCCAGCGCGTAGTGAAACGGAATATCGCTGCGCGTCAAGTGCGCCATCGTCACC
This sequence comes from Acidobacteriaceae bacterium, assembly GCA_030838385.1. Taxonomy (GTDB): domain Bacteria; phylum Acidobacteriota; class Terriglobia; order Terriglobales; family Acidobacteriaceae; genus KBS-83. The sequence goes on along the minus strand of JAUTWX010000082.1, from coordinate 16,234 downwards.
GCGCCTTTGCTGGGCACCCACTGGTCGTACTTGCCCACATTCCACGCCTCGTGTGTCGTCGTCCAGTCGTGCGCCAGATCCTCCAGGAACTGCAGGCCAAGGCTCGGCGCCGGAGGATGAAACGGCAGCACGTAGCTCGACCCACTCGGCTGCTGCCACACGGGATCGCCCGAGGGCAGCTTCACCGCGCGCGGATCGTCATATCCCCGCACGCCGCGCAGCGTACCGAAGTAGTGATCGAAGGACCGATTCTCCTGCATCATGAAGACGATATGCTCCACATCTTCAATCGTGCCCTTGCGGTTGTTCGCCGGAATGGCCAGCGCACGCGCAATACTCGAGGGGAAGGCAGCGGCGGCGGCGCCACTGGTCAGCAATTGAAGGAATGTGCGGCGATCTGTCGGCATTGAATCCATACCTCAGGAGATGAAAGTTCTTGTAACCGCTCCATCTCTAAGCCGCCAGTGTTACCGCCACATGACAGCCGCGTGGAGAGTTTGTGACACAGCGGTTAGCAAGTCAGAGTTGAAGGGCTCAGCGGGCGCCCCGCATCTCGCGCTGGAAATGGGACTTCGAGCAGGCAAGGGCGATTGAAAACCCACTTGCTGTTCTTCTTTGCTATTGTTCTGGGCGTGGATATGGAGAGCGGCGACTTGATCTTTATTGCTCGTCTTCCAACTAAGCCCGAGTATCGACGCAGGCTCCGTCGCGCCTTCTTTCGCTTCTGGACGACAGTATCATGCAGTCGCCGAACAGAACGCAGGCGTTTGGCGCCTAGATGCTCCAGCAATTGAGTCAGGCATTCTTTGCCGTCATTCGCAAGCGTAGCGGCGAAGCCCGTCAATACGTCCATTTCGCGTACCTTGCCGGCCTTCTTCCTGATAGGCGCGACGGTCGCAAGGAGACGTCGCCCGTCTTGTTTATGGTCGAGCATGAGTGCGTGCAGAGTGGATTCCAACCGGCGGGTTCGATCGCAATTGCTCTCATCTCTAGGACGCGCCCTTTGAAGCGGGAATCTCAGGTGATGGCACTCTTGCCGGTGTCCTCGGGATCGGAACTCTGGCTACTTTGCGTATCAAGGGAACTCTCGCCGGCCGGGCAAGCGGGCGAGAGTACGCCTCTTCTCGCTGCGGTTCCAGTTCCGGCTCTGACACCTAGGGATTGGCGCGGTGATGAGTTCTCTGGAAAGGAGCGCATGACGCTCCTCTTGTCCAGCGGATCAGAGCTGTGGTCTTGGCGCTTGCGCAGGAAGTAGCAAAAGTTCACTTGACCGGCCGTCAAACGGTGCGGATCGCGACGACGAAGTTCAGAGCGGTTATGGCAAATCGGATGTTTTCCGAATCCTCGGCCCAGACGCTTCTTCGATGCCTCTGCTGAAGAGGGAGAGCCCTTGGAGTCCTCGCCCTTAAGGGCCTGCTTCTCACACGTGCTGCTGCCCCGCGAGGCCATCATGATGAACGACAAGAAGGTATATACATCGGGTGTGTCGCGAGCTGGGCCTGAAGACGAAGCGAACGCGGCGCAAGCGGTTGGAACGAAGTCCTGCAGCCGCGGCCTGTGCTGACGGCCCCGAACTAGGAGTGGTCGATCGATTTCGCCAGCGATGTGACCGCAGGCGCCCGGCAACTGTGCGCGTGCTGAGCCGGATCGACAGCTTCACCAGGCGGAGCCGGGCTCTGGAGGTTGGACACCAGCTTCCCCAGCCGGCGTGGGTAAAACGCAGAGGCTCTTTCTGAACGACACCTGGCGGCTTCATCCGGCAATCTGAGGTTTCATATCGGAGCTGTTTTATGAAGGACCGCTCGTCTCGATCGATGACCTTGAGCGGCAGAATATCGCCGCTCCGGCACCCTTCTCCGGTGCTGGTCTTGCTTTGTGCCGGTTGTCCATGAAGGCAATCAGAGCTATTCAGCAGAAGAAGTTGAGCGGGTCGCCGGCATCGTTGAATACCTCACGCAGCCCGGCACTAGTTGGACCGACCGCCACGGCTATCGGCGTCCCTTGACCCGTGATGACATCCTGATCGTCGCTCCGTACAACGATCAAGTTAATCGACTTAAAGTTCGGTTGCCTGGCGGAAGAATCGGAACGGTAGACAAATTTCAAGGGCAAGAAGCGGCGGACGTCATCTACGCGACAACCTCAAGGCCCAAGACGCACCGAGAGGCATGGAGTTTCTTTACAATCTCAACCGTTTAATGTGGCCACTTCCCGTGCGCGCTGCGCGTGTATTGTGATCGGCAGCCTGCGGCTTTTCTCGCCGGAATGCGGCACGCCGCGCAGATGGAGCTCGCAAACGTGTTGTGTCGTTACGCTGAATTGAGTGAGTCCGTTGGGTTCGGCGTCCATTCATAATAGGGGATGCCAATTGAGAGACAAGTTCAAGAGTTGCCGCAAGAGGTAGTGTTCAAGAGAGGGATGGAAATGGGAGATCTCAGCCGGATACGTGTTCATCGCAAAGTAGGGTGACGAGAACCGCTCAAAGCGTTTCGAGATTTGCTTCGCGATCGGCTGGTCGGTTCTGCGGTTTCGCTTCCAATGCTCTGATAGTGGGAACGATGACTACTTCCAAATTGCCGCACTGCTAATCTGTCGAGTTTTGAAGGGCGGAGGGATTGATGCGTTCGTACCAACGGTATTTCTTCTGGATTGCCGCACTCGCGATCGCTGCGTGGACAGCGCCGCGAGCTTTCGTATTTGCCGAGGATACGCCGCCACTGAAATTGGTCAAGACCATCGAGCTTGCGGATATTCACAGTGGCGGCCCCGACGTGTCGGCGGATCAACTTACCAAGAATCTGACCACGACGCGCATGGTCGGCGTTCAGAACCATTTCGACCACCTGACACCCGACCTGAAAACGAACCGCCTCTTCGTCGTCCCGGAAGATAATAAGACAATCGAAGTCTACGATATTCGTACCGGCAAATTTGTGCACAGCATCAAGGGAATCGGCGTCGGACATTCGGTGGTATACCGCGCCGACATTGACAAAATTTTCGTGACTGACGGTTCCGATGGCGATTTGAAAATTTTCAACGGTACCACGTACAAACTGCTGAAGACCGTGAAGCTCCTGGCCGATTCGGATGCGACCGGGTATGACCCCGTGACACATAATCTGTACATTGCGGACGGCGGCTTGGATGCGAAACTGAACCACACGTTCCTGGAAATCGTGAACACCGATACGGGCGAGAAGGCAGGTCGAATCAGGATTGATTCCAATCGCCTGGAGGCCATGGTCCTCGAGAAATCAGGATCGAGACTATTTCTGAATATGACTGAGAAGAATTCTATTGGCGTGATCGATCGCGAGAAACAGGCAGTAGCCGCCGTCTGGCCGCTCACGTGTAAGGTGAATGCGTCCGTCGCGATGGATGAAGAAAATCATCGACTCTTCGCCGCGTGTCGTGATGGAAACATGAATGTGCTGGATTCCGATACCGGAAAGGTGCTGCAAAACCTTTCGATCTCTACCGGAGTCGACGACATGGTATTCGATCCCGCAAGCCAAAGAGTTTACGTGGCCGCAGGGGAAGGGTTCGTAAACGTCTTTAAGGTAATCGATGCGGACCACTATCAGGCCATCGGGAAGATTCCCACTGGCCCGCTGGGCAAGACCGGTTTATTAGTGCCGGAACTGAAAGAATATTTGGTGGCCGTGCCGCCGCATGGGACAACGTGTGCGGAGCTACTGGTCTTCGCTGTGAAATGAGTAGATTCCAAGAACGCCATTCTCCAAAAATCGCCAATCGGGAGATTGGCGTTCCCGAGGGGTGCGCAGGGTTCAAGAGATTGCCCATGACTGTTGTCGCGTTGCACTAAAATCCCGCAAGTGTTTGCAGGATGGTTGGCAACCAAAGCGGGGACCGGGTCTTTCTGTTCCTTCATACGGAAATTTGTGACGTTTTGTTTCGAGAAATGCAGGCAAGGGCGTTCACTTCTGTGAGGAGCTCGTCAGATTACGGCACAGTGGCGGTATTCGAGCGGCCGAAGCTCTCTGACGAAGACCTGTTTTCGTGCGATGTGAGCCGCGACCATCCGCTCTCCCAGATATGGTGAGAGGGCATTGGCTCCCCCGACCACACGCACGGCGTTATTAGAGGGCATATCGCCGTCCGCCGAGCAAGGTGCGGCGGCAGGTACGGCTTCCTTTACATCGAGAAGTCGGTACCGGTTGTGCTTTTTCCCCGTAGCGCAGACGTCCTAGAGAACTGCAGCCCTTGATCCAGTAAGCTGCGTCGAGCACTCGAATCGTCTTCGCGTCATCATCTCCGACGACGCGTCGTATCAAGCCTTGAAGTTTGTTCTCCTCTATGAGTTCCTGAATTTCTTTTCGCTCGTACTGTGTAAGTGCCCAGAACTTCCGCCCAAGCGGAATCTTCGGTTCGACGTCTTCGATTCGTTCCTCGGCCAAGTGTCTCCAGTGCCGATTTCTCGCCTCTCTCATGAGCCGTTTGATTGGACCCAGGTGTCTTGAGGCCATCTTGACAAACCGCCGACTCAGTTCAGCCACGTAGCCCACAATCAGTTCTTCGAGCATCAAAGCGGTCGTTACGCCTGGCAGGTCTGAACTCCTCACCGCCATCGCGAGTGACAGTCCCAGTCGCAGCAGATCATGGGAGGGATTGCCGATGACCGTCTGGTCCAAGTCGCGGATCTGAATGTCGATCTTCCCGTCCGCGTCTGCAGCGGGACGATATTTCCCGTGTGACAGTCACCACAGATCCAGATGTCGGGACCCGCGGGTATAGGCGCTTGCACGGCCTTGCTTCGCTAGCCACTGGTAGAATCGACCGGTGTTGCCCCGCACGTATGCATGCGCCGACTCGGCCATCTTCAACCGCTGACGCTCCTTCAAGGCAGACGTGCGGCGTCTGGGAGTAACTACTGATTTGGACAAGATGACTTCAGAGATAGGGAATCGACAAGTATAGTTGGTCCGTCTCCACTGAGTGGATGCTTCTCTGAAGTAGCTTTCTGCTAGCTCTCATCAGACTCGCGAGATCTCTTCCGTGTTTTTGCAGATGTGGTCTCGTTCCTTCTCGGCAACTTCCGCTTAATTAGATGCCGATGGCGACTCAGCTGATGGTCTCTGACCTGGCGAGTACTCGACGGGCCAACGCCGCCTGAGGGATACGTTCAGGAAGCACGCGTATGAAACTCTGTCAGATACAACATATAGCTGTGCATTCCGGTCATACATTGGGCAGCCATCTTAGGTTTAGCGAGGCAATATGAGCGTTGGACCAATGCAGGAGCTTCTGATCGATGAGTTCAAGGACCTCTATTCCGCAGAAAAGCAGATCGTTCGGGCTCTCCCAAAACTGGCCAAGGCGGGCGGCCTCACCGGACCTACGCGAAGCATTGACCAATCACTTGGAAAAGACCAAGGGTCAGGTGACTCAAGCATCTTTATTCAGCCGAGAAGCAGATGACCAAGTCACTGCATAATTAGTGAAAGCAGCCACATCTCGCGAACTGAGGGCAGCATTCGAACGCCACCTCGAAGAGACCGAAGGACAAATCGAGCGGTGGGACAAGGTCTTCGAAATCCTTGGCAAGAGCAAGGGAGTTCGATCGTTCACGGTCGCAGCGATGCCAAGAGAGCTATAGCAGCAGCACTCATGGCGAGTGTACAGATCCATCCCAGCGCCTGCAGACTGCGTGGATTGGTTCTGCTTCCCATTACCTTCCGATCACTCGTTAACAGCACCACCATGACAACCAAAGGCGGGGCAAGCAGCCCATTCAATATCGCGGACCAAAACAGCATTTTTACCGCATTGAAGCCAGCAAAATCTAAGGCTAGTCCCACAACAATCGCTATTGCTATCACCGCATAGAACTTACGAGCTCTTTGCGGCTTGACGCTCAGGGTAGCGGACCTCCACTTTGCTGCCTCCGCGATCGCATACGCGGAAGAACCGGCGAGAACCGGCACTGCAAGCATTCCGGTCCCGACCAGCCCCAAGGTGAACAGCAAATACGCGCCTTTACCCGCGAGAGGTAAGAGTGCCTCGGCCGCCTGCTTTGCCGTCTCGATGTGCGTCACGCCGTGAACGTGAAGGGTTGCGCCCGTAGTCAGGATCAGGAAATACATCACCAGATTTGAAAGCAGCATTCCCGTGATTACATCCTTCTGGGCGATCCGGAGCTCTAAGTTCGTCGAACCGCGCCGCTCAGCCACGGTAGCTTTGCCTCGCTGGCGGTCCTCCTCTACTTCCTGTGCGGCCTGCCAAAAGAACAGATATGGCGAGATCGTGGTTCCCAGGATCCCGACCAGCACGGCTAGGTAGTCTCTCGTCCATTCGACATGAGGAATAAAGGTTGCTCGAAGCACGGCGGCCCAGTTGGGATGGGCAAGGAATGCTGTGATGACGTATGCGAATAGCACCAGCGTCAGCCACTTGAAGACACGGGCCATTGTGCCGTATGAAGTCCACATCAGAAGGGCAATGATCAAAGCCGCGAAGAGTGGCGTCCAGTAGTAGGCGCGGATGCCGCTCATCATCTGCATGGCATCTGCCATACCGCCAAGATCGGCACCGATGTTAAAGACATTCGCGACAATTACCAAAGAGCACGCCAGCCACAGGACCCAGCGTGGATAGCGGGTTCGAATCACGGTCGCGAGCCCACAGCCGGTCACCATGCCGAGCCGGGCGCACATCAACTGAACGGCCGCCATCAGCGGAAAGGATATGAGAGCTGTCCAAAGCGTGGTGTACCCAAAGGACGCCCCCGCCACAGAGTAGGTTGAGATGCCTGACGGATCGTCATCTGCCGCTCCCGTGATCAGTCCGGGGCCGAGCTCATCCAAGAACCCCTGGAGGCCAGAGCCGATCGGTGGATCAAGCACAGATTGCGATGAAGAATTCCGCGGGGCTGCCACGGCCCATCGTAGCTTACTTGCAAGCTGCTATTTGCAGCGATGTGAAACGCCAACTTCCCAAGGAGGCGAAGCGCACGTTGCATGGCTGCGAATTGTACGCAACCATACAATTTCACGACTCTTGGTGCAGTGAAGGGCGCAATGCACGCGAAGATGACCAAGCCAATCCAGGAAAAGACCAGCTAATTAAGGTGACTGATTAGCTATGCTCGGAATGAAATCGAATGCCGATGCGCGCGTGCCTACATGAGGCCGCTGCCTGCACGCATCGAGAAGTGGCAGACGGATCGGAAGCTACATCATTCCAGATCGCAGCACGCCCGATGAAGCTCGCCTATCTATGAGGTGTGGGCATACCACAAGGAAGTGGTAACAAAGGTCCTTATCGATCCATGGGCGGAGACGACAACGTGAGACATCGCCCGCCCGTTCGGTTTGTGGTGATTGTTGCTACAGTGTGGCAACGGAAGATAGTGGACGAATCCGACTTAACATCGTGTGCGCATTCAGGAACGGTTGCGCACGGTAGGAGCACTCATGGCAGATCAAGCACCTGATGACCGTAGCTGACAGCACAACGATCGCGCGTGATTTGGTAAAACCTCCCTGGGCATGGATAAGAGTGACACCGGCGGGAAAGATCGCAGGAAACCGCCGGGGGCACTACAGCCACACAACCGGGCGCCACTTCGATCCCGATGGACATGACTGGGTCGTGAGCTACGCTCACACCTACCCTACTCTCCGCGCGAGCAGCATGCAAAGTTCATCGTTGCCGCGGACAACTGGCCCTCTATCTGGCTCAACCAGAAGCAGGTGTTTGCGCAGTTGCGAACTCCGTTCTGGTACGAACTGAACGACAACTGGGCCGATCGCGTTCCGGTAGAGCTCCACAAGGGCTGGAACAACGTGTTGGTGAAAGTAGGAAAGGGCAAAGAACCTCCGGCGGCTTCTATGGCTTTACCTTCCGCGTCGCGGATGACAAGGGTGCCACTCTCTCTGAGGCTGTGGCCAGCACATGGCCTCGTGCGTCGAACGAATCTGCTCACGGCCGCGATAGCGTGCGCTGGTGCCGTAGGAAAAGGACTGCCTCCAATCTCAACCGGCATGGAAGACGGCCCACCAGAACCCGACGTCCTGTGTGTCTGCCAATTTCACTACTTCCGCACGCGCGGGAATCCTTCGCGAGTAGGACAAATCGGCCGGCGGCGCGTACGGCTAGAAGTGATCTGCCAGGGCGGCGAAGCGGTCGAGCTGAATGAGGCGCTGGGGCGGCACGGGGCTCGCGAGATCGTCGTGTTCGAGCACCCAGGTGTTGGGGTGATGCACGTAGACGGCGTGAAGACCGGCGGCGAGCGCGGGGTTGATATCGGAACGGGGGCTGTTACCGATCATCCATGTGGTCTCGGGTGCGAGCGCGTAGCGTGTGACGATCTGGCGATAGGCGTCGGCGTGCTTCTCGGGCGGGATTTCGACCGCGGTGAAGTGCATGTGGATGCCGGAGCTATCGAGCTTCTGCTGCTGCTCGCGCGCATTTCCCTTGGTGACCAGGATGAGGCGATGGCGCTGCGCTAGGAGGGGGAGCGTCTCGGCGACTCCGGAGAGCAGCTCGATGGCCTGATCGGAGATGGACCGCGCGAAGCTCGCGATGCGCTGCCGCTGCTGGTCGGAGGGCGGGGTCTCGGAGAGCTCTGCAAAGCAGTCGAGCAGGGAACGCTCGAAGCTGGCCATTCCGTATCCGTGCGCCGCAATTGTTGCGTGTTCACAACGGTTTAACACCAAGCGCACCGCGGCGGGCGGGTGCTGATGGTGGTCAAGATAACTGATGAAGCTGGAGATAGCGCGTTCGAAGTAGATGTTGTTTTCCCACAACGTATCGTCCGCGTCGATCAGCAGGGTTTGCGGGGAGGGTGGATTCGGGTGAGACATCTTTTCGCATGATCGCATGGAGGCCGGAAAAGCATCTGGATGGCGAACGAATGCGGCGGACGGTGCGTTCATCAGGGAGGAAGGTATGGAAAGGGGAGTTAGGCGAAGGTATACTGCAGATACTCTACGGTTACTATGGTGTGAAGAGCCTATGAGTACATAAGAATCCGGTGAATTGCCGGACTTTGAGCCTACGCGCGCATCCGGAAAGGCATCTGACGAAACCACGGGAGGGTTCCAGGCAATCTCTTCCGGGCGTGAATCAAATTGAACAGTCAGCGGAACGAGTCGAGTCTCCCCGGGCAGGTTGCTCGGTTGTTGATTGGGTTCCGCGGGCACAAGGCGATCAGTGAGAGCAGTCGAGAGAAGTGTTGCGGAGGCTTCATCCCCGATCGCGGCGACATCCGAGATCGGAGATCGTCTGAAGCGGTCCGTTCAGCTTCCGGATACGGCGGAGAATCTGAACGTGCAGTATCTGGCGGGGCGGCCCTTTCCTCATCTGATTCTGGATGGACTGTTCAGCGAAGAGGCGATGGAGGATCTGCTCCACGAGATTCCTTCACTGCGGGACGATCGCTGGGTACACCACGAGGAGAAGCGACTGACCAAGTCGAATCTGCGCTCCGCGGTGGACCTGGGAGAGATCGGCTATCAGCATCTTTCGTTTCTCCATTCGGCGGCGTTCCTTTATCTGCTGGCGGAGCTAACCGGCATCTGGCACATGGTGCCGGACCCGTATCTTTCAGGCGGGGGCTACCACGTGGTGCCTACTGGCGGACGGTTCGACGTGCATGCCGATCGGAACGTGGACCACAATACCGGCCTGACGCGAAGGCTGGCGATGATTACCTATCTGAATCGCAACTGGAGGCCGGAGTATGGCGGGCAGTTGGAACTCTGGTCGAAGGATGCGAGCCGGTGCGAGGTGGTGGTGGAGCCGCTGTTCAACCGCACCATTCTGTTCGAAGTAGGCGACCAAAACTTCCACGGTGTGCGTCCGGTGGAGAGGGAGGGGATAGAGAGAAAGTCTTTTGCCATTTATTTCCACACGGTGGGGCTGCCGGACGTCAAAACGGCGTCTCCGCATAATTCCATCTATGCGCCGACTTTTTACCGGAAACAGCCCGAGATCAAGCATATTTTGCGCGACTGTATTCCTCCTATATTGATGCGTTTGGTTCAAAAAGTTCGTAGCAAGTAGGCAACCAGGAGCAGGCCAAGTATCATCAGTACAGTCAAATTCCTGCCAAATGCATTGGGATCGAGCAAACGTGTTGCGCATGGATAACGCGAAGCAATTGCTCCCTGTAGATGTGTTGATACCGGCTTTACGGTATCCCTGAGAACACGCACTGAGCATGTTTCGGTACTGGAGCTCCGTACCCATAGGGGGCGGAGATCCGAACTCGAAGAACCTTGAAAACGAGCGCGCAGGGGAGTCGTTGCGCGATGGGGATTATGGATCGACATTTGCGTCTTGCAGCGGAATCGGGTCGGGGCTACGAAGAGGGCCTGGGTGGAGGAATTCGCCCGGCGATGAATCCGGAAGAACTCACGATTAGCGGGCTGCTGGTGATTCTCCGGCGTCGTCGTCGGGCGATTCTCACCACCGCCGGAGTGTGCTTCCTGGCTGCCGTGCTGCTCTGCATCTTCATGACGCGGCAATACCGCGCCGCCACCACGATTCAGGTGCAGAAGGGCAACTCGGACAGCCTGGGGCTCAATTCGCTGACCAACGAGGGCCCGGTGGCTCCTGTGGATGCGATGGAAGAGAGCATCACGATGGAGACTCAGGCCAACATCCTGCAGTCCGACAGCCTCGCGCTGAGCGTGATCAAGAAGCTCAACCTGGAGCAGAACAAGGACTTCAAGCCTTATTTCAACCCCGTGGGCTGGGCCATGGGCGTGATATCGCCTTCCGGCTTGAAGGACCCGGCACATGCATCGCTGGACGAGAGTCCGGTGCGCCGCACGCGACTGCTGAAGACATTCGCCAAACACCTGCAGGTGAAGCAACTGCCCGGCACGAGGCTGATCGCGATCGCCTTCACCAACTCCGATCCGCAGGTAGCAGCCGCGGTCGTGAACCAACTGACGGAGTCGCTGCTGGACTATACGTATCAGACCCGCAACGAGGCCACAAAGCGCGCCTCGAGCTGGCTGAGCGTGCAACTGGATGATGTGCGCCGCGAGGCGCAGGAGAAGCAGGCGCGGGTCGCTGCGCTGCAGCGGGACACCGGCGTCTATAGCCTGGGCACGACCGATGCGGCGGGCCACGACCAGGCTTACAGCGCGACGTTAGATCGCCTGCAGCAGGCGACCACGGCTCTGGCCACTGCCACCTCGAACCGCATTCTCCGCGGCGGCGTCCTGCAGGCGGTGAAGAGCGGCGATCCGGACCTGATCTCCGGTCTGGCTGGAAGTTCATCGCTGAACGGCGGTGCGACAACCAGCAACGCGTTCAACCTGTTGCAGAGCCTGCGTCAGCAGCAGGCGGCGATGGCGTCGCAGATCGCGACCGATCGCAGCCGCTACGGATCGTCGAATCCGAAACTACTGGACGATGAAGCTACAATGGCCAGCATCAACAATACGGTCAAGGCGGAGATCAAGCGCATCGGAGAGCGGGCGCAGAGCGATTACGCCTCGTCGCAGACGGTAGAGAACCAGCTTCGCACTGAGTTCGAGCGCACCCGTGCGGATGCCAATAACCTGAACAACAAGGCGATCGACTACACCATCGCGCGCCAGGAAGCGACCGACAGCCGGCAGCTGTACGACACACTGTTTCAGAAGCTGAAGGCTGCCGGCGTCATGGAGGGTCTGCGCAGCACGAACATCAGCGTTGTGGATCCGGGGCGGGTGCCCTCGAGGCCAGTGAAGCCGAATGTGCCGATCTATCTAGGCCTTTCGATCTTCGGCGGCGTCTTTCTCGGTGCGTGCCTTGCGCTATTCCAAGAGGCGACGGATGAGCGCATCCAGAGCCTGGAACTGGTGGAAGATAGCCTGCAGGCGCCGATCGTCGCTGTGCTGCCCTTAGCGCCGGCAGCCGAGAGCCATGGGTTTGCTTCCTATCTGCAGAATGTGCCGGGCGCACGACGCCTGGCGAACTCCGGTGCAGGCGTCCGCGCGGAGGTGCCGATCGCGGCCATCGATGGACCGAATTCCGCCTTCGTCGAAGCGTTGCGTGGATTGCGCACCGAGCTTCAACTGTTCTCCGGCAGCAACCCGCCGCGCACGATTCTGGTGACCAGCGCTCTGGAAAAAGAGGGCAAGAGCACGGTGAGCACAAACCTTGCCGCGGTGCTGGCGCAGGGCACCGGCCGGGTGCTGCTGGTGGACGCTGATATGCGGCATCCCGGCGTCTCGCGACGCTTCGGTTTTTTTGGGAACAGTTATGGGGGATTGAGCACAGTGCTTGCCGGGGAGGACATTACGGCGGAGGTGGTGCAATCGACAGAAATTCCCCGGCTGTCGATCCTGCCGGCAGGCCCGCTGCCTTCCTCGCCCTCGGACCTGCTGGGCTCGGCACGGATGCGGCAGTTGCTGGAAGAGTGGACACAGACCTATGACTACGTGGTGATCGACACGCCGCCGATGCTGGCGGTGACGGATGCGACGATTCTTTCGCGTCTGGCAGATGTGACGCTGCTGATTGCGCGTCACGGTGTGAGCACGCGCCGCAGTCTGCGGCGGGCGCACAAGACCCTTGCGGATCGGGCGGATGCGAATGTCAGCGTAGTGGTGAACGGGGTGAACCGCACCTCGCCAACGTACGGGGAATACCACGGATATGCAGGCACGAAGTACTACAGGGAGGCGTAAGGTGAAGACCTTTCTGCGCATGGTAGTTGCGTTGTGTGTGAGTGTGTCGCCGGGTATTGGACTGGCGCAGGTAGCTGTGCCGCAGGCTCCGGGAAGATTGCTTCCCCCAGCCACCAGCGCGCCGAGTGCTCAGCAGGAGAGTCTGCTGATTGGGCCGGGCGACGTGTTGCATGTGCAGGTCCTCGATGCGCCGGAGATGGAGCAACACGTTCGCGTGACCGACAACGGGATGATCCCGCTGGTCGGTGCCGGCGACGTGAAGGTGGGCGGCATGACGGTGGCGGCGGCGGAGACGGCGATCCACGAACAGCTGATCTCGACCCACTACATGAATCACCCGCAGGTGCTGGTGACGGTGGAGCAGTATGCGACCGAGACGGTTTCTGTCGTGGGCGAAGTGGCGCGGCCAGGCGCGTATCCGATTACGACGCCGCGTACCGTGCTCGATGTGCTCTCATTCGCCGGTGGCATCACCAATGTGGCGGAGCGCAACATCATGATCCAGCGGCATGGAAGCAAGGACGAGGCAGTGCCATATTTCGTGTCGAACGATCCAAAACAGGCAATGGCATCGCAGGTGATGGTGAACCCGGGCGATACGGTGATCGTGCCGAAGGCGGGGATTGTGTACATCCTGGGGGACGTGAACCGGCCCGGCGGCTTTGCGATGTCGAACAATCAAGACCACATGACGCTGCTGCAGGCGCTGTCTCTGGCCGGCGGCCTGCAGCATTCGGCCAAACAGGGGCATGCCAGGTTGATCCGCGAGACGGAAGGACATGCGCATGAAGAGCAGTTGAACCTGGGGGAGATCCAGAAAGGGAAGCGCCCGAATCCGACTTTGTATCCGGGAGACATTCTCTACGTGCCGTTCAGTTGGGCCAAGGGCATGGTGACGTCCGTAGCGCCGAATATGTCTGGCGCTGCAACTTCGGCCGCCATCTACGCAGTACCGTAACGAATAATCGCGGCGCTTGGCAGGCAGAAGAACGCCAGGTCAACACGGGGCAGTTGTTCACAACAAGAGTCACAACAAGGGGGCCAGATTGTCCGCTGGGAGATCAAGAAGGGTCGTACGAGAGACGGTTGCCGCTCGGTCTGCTGCTGTTACGGATGAGCGGGCAATAGCGATAGGGCCTATGCGTGTCACCACGCTCTCCATGCGGGAGCTGGTGGATCAACTGATCCAGCATGTCTTCGAAGGAACAAAGACGAAGCATGTTGTCACGGCAAATGCGCAGTTCTACGTACTGGCAGAGCGGGATGCGCGCTTCCGGAAGTGCCTTGCTGAGGCGGACTATGTCTGTGCGGATGGTCTTCCGATCGTACGGATGTGCAACTGGATGGGCGCGATCGACGCGGAGCGCATCACGGGAGTGGATCTTATTCCGCTGCTGTGCGAGCGAGCCGCGGAGTTCGATCTCCCGGTCTACCTTCTGGGGGGATATCCTGGCTCCGCGGCGGCGTCGGCCTCGCTGCTGATGGATCGCTTTCCGAAGCTGCGGGTATGCGGCGTGGGCTGCCCGCCGAAGGGGTTTGAAGAGTCGCCAGAGGTGCTCACGAAAGTGCTGCGCAGTATCGCGCAAGCTGAGCCCTCGATCATCTTCATCGCCTTAGGCGCGCCAAAGCAGGAGTATTTCATCCAGCAGCACATCAGAACGCTGGGGATTCCGATCGCCATCGGCGTGGGTGGCAGCTTTGAGCTGCTGGCCGGTGTGCGCAAGCGTGCTCCGCAGTGGGCGCAGGTTGCAGGAATGGAGTGGGCGTTCCGGTTGGCACAGGAGCCGCGGCGGCTGGCGAAGCGCTATCTAGTGGGGAACTCTGTTTTCTCCTACTATGCGCTGCGCTATCTGCTCTCGGAGGAGGCGCTGGAAACGCGCGATGCTTACCGTGGAGCGCAGACAGAGAGTGAAGCCATGGAACAGCAGCCGGCAGGGCGCACGCGGGAAGTAGGCTGAATTATGTCCTCTCGCGTGTCTTCAACGACGTCCTCTCGCGTGACGCGAGTCAGTGTTGTGATCCCGACGCGCAACCGACCCGAGCTGGTGCGGCGGGCGGTCGAGAGTGTTTTCGCGCAGACGCATCAGGACTTCGAAATCATTGTCGTGATCGATGGACCAGATTCCGCAACGGAGGCGGCGCTGCGCGAGATCGCAGATCCGCGTCTCCACGTGTTGCCGCTGGCTGAGTCGCAGGGCGGCTCCGATGCGCGCAATACCGGCATTGCTGCTTCGATTGGTGAGTGGGTTGCCTTTCTCGATGACGACGACGAGTGGCTTCCAGAGAGACTTGCCCGGCAACTGGCACATCCTGCGGCGCGTCCGGAGCGTCCTGTGTTCCTGGCGTCGCTGTTCATCGAGCGTTCGGAGCTGGGAGACCGAATTCTGCCGCGGCGGTCGCTCGAATGCCGCGAGCCGTTCAGCGAATTTCTCTTCTGTCGTCCCAGTTTGTCGGCGGGCACGGGGTACGTGCAAACCTCGACGTGGTTGGTATCACGTCCGCTGATCGATGCGGTGCGATTTACCAGCAAGCTGAAGCGCAACCAGGATGTGGACTGGATGCTGCGTGCGATGGCAGTGAAGGACGCGGTGCTGGCCATTGTGCCGGAGCCGCTGGTGATCTTTCACGAGAGCGGCAAAACCGGCCGGGTGAGCAAGAAGGCGGACTGGCAGTTCCAGTTCGAGTGGCTGGAACGCAACCGGGCGCTCTTTACCCGGAAGGCGTACTCCTTCTTCGTGGCAACGGTCTGCATGGAAGACGCGGTGCGCCAGCGAGCCGGCATCGGCGCATACGGCGCGCTGGTGCGCAGTTTTCTGTCTCGCGGCCGGCCTACGCTGCGCTCGGCGTTCTTCCTGGCTTATTACGCGCTCTATCCAGAACCGATGCGTGCCGCGCGTCGCGCGCGGGCGGCGGCGCCCTCCGGTGTTGGCGAGATTGCGATGTCATAAAGGGTCCAAAAGTAAGGTTGTGAGGGATAGCGGTTGTTGCTGGCCCGTTTTCCGCTTTCTTTAGCGAGTAAAGACGTAAGACGCAGTACGAACCTGGAGGAAATTAGGCGAGAACGATGCGCGTAGCCATTACATATGCAAATTCCCTAGCCCTGGGCGGGGCCGAGCGAGTGCTGGAGGTGCTGGCCCGGATGTTTCCGGAAGCGCACTTCTTCAGTCTGATGACGGAAGAGCGTTTCATCCCGGAGGCGTTGAAGGGCCGCCAGATCACCACTTCGTTTCTCAATCGCTTCGGGTGGGTGAAGCGCTCGCACCAGAATTTTCTGCCGCTCTATCCGATGGCGGTGGAGAGCCTGAACCTTCGCGGATACGAGCTGGTCATCACTGCGGACGGCACTGCGACCAAGGGCGTGATCACGGACCAGTCGGCGGTGCAGGTCTGCTATTGCCATAGCCCTCACCGCTCACTGTGGGATCAGTATGCGTCCTATCTGAATGAGCTGTCCGGCGCCAAGCGGAAGGTCTTCATGCTCTCCGCGCACTATGTGCGGCAGTGGGACTATCTCGCGGCGCAACGGGTGGATGCCTTCGTTGCGAACTCGCGGTATATCCAGGACCGGATTCGCAAATACT
>JAUTWX010000448.1 GCA_030838385.1 Acidobacteriaceae bacterium | reverse complement strand
GGAAGGCGTCCTGCTGCGCTTTGTTGAAGCGATGGATCTCGTCGACGAAGAGGATAGTGCGCGAGCCGTACTGCGAGGCCTTCTCTGCATCGACCATCACCTGCTTGATCTCCTTGATGCCGGAGAGGACGGCGGAGAACTCGATGAAAGTGGCGTGGGTGGTCTCGGCAATGATCTTGGCCAGGGTGGTTTTGCCGACGCCGGGCGGTCCCCAGAAGATCATCGAGGCGGGGTCGTCGCTTTCGATCTGCATGCGCAGCGGCTTGCCGGGACCAACGAGATGCTGCTGGCCGATAAATTCATCGAGGGTACGCGGGCGCATGCGCTCGGCGAGGGGGGCAATGCGGCGGGTGGAGGCCGGAGCGAGTTCGGGTGTGCCGCCGAAGAGACTCATGACGATGTTGGACGCTGGCGGGGGTGACGATGAGTGGAGTGTGGTGGTATCCCACCCTTCGCTTCGCTCAGGATGGGGCACCCTGGATTTCGGCGCTGGCGCGACGCCTCATAGAGCAGCAGGCTTCCGGCGATGGCGGCGTTGAGGCTTTCGACGTTGCCGGGCATGGAGATGGTGATGCGATGTGCGGCGGCGGCGATCAGCGTATCGCTGAGGCCGGCGCCCTCGTTGCCGATGAGCAAGGCGCAGGCTCCGGCGAGCGGGGCTTCGTCGATGGGAGCGCCGTCGCGCGCTACGGCGGCGATGGCGGGGATGTTGTGCTGCGCGAGCAGATCGACTGCTTCCGCTTCAGTTGCGTTGATGGCGGGGACGCGGAAGGCGGAGCCGGCGGAGGCGCGGATTGCTTTTGGGTTCCACGGGCTGGCGGTGCCGGGGAGCAGCAGGACGCCGGTGGCGGCGAAGGCTTCTGCGGAGCGCAGGAGGGCGCCGACGTTGCCCGGGTCCTGCAGACCGGCGAGGGCGAGCACGAGTGGGGCTTCGGCCCCGAAAATTGTGGCGGCGGAGAATATCGGTGGGTGGACCAGCGCGGCGATGCCCTGGGGCTGCTCGGTGGCGACGGCGCTGGCGAAGACATCGGCGGGCAGCAGGAGATGTTCTGCGTCGTGCGGCAACTCCATTTGAGGGTCGTAGCCTTCCCGGAGGAAGACAGTGGCGAAGCGCAGATGGCTGCGCATGGCCTCGGCGACGAGGTGTTCGCCTTCGATGGCGATGAGGCCGGAGGGGGTGCGGCCGGTGCGGGCGAGGGCGGCGCGCAGCTCTTTGACGCGAGGGTTCTGGCGGCTCTCGATGAGGCGGGGGCGTGTGCGGAGGGTGCCGGCGGGCATCGGGGCGATTTTACGCCGCTGCTTCGGCGCGCGGCAGTATCCTATGCGTCGAGAGCATTTTCCTCGTGCAGGTTCAACCGCTGCTTGCGGCTTTTTCGAGACGAAGAGGGCGGGTCTGCGGTTCGTGGTATCCCACCCTTCGCTCCGCTCAGGATGGGGCACCCGGTTCGCTAGCTAGATTGTTGGGCCAGCCCATCCTAATCCGCCGGGTAGTGGTGTACACCTACTGGAAGATGTTTCGCATGATCGCCTGCGGGTGATTTCCAGGGAGAGTCCTTGTCAGCAGAGATGCTTCGCGTCCATCCGGATGAGCCGGAGGCGGATCGCGTGAAATACATCGTCTCGTGTCTTCGCGCCGGCAGCGTGGTCGGCATGCCCACGGATACGTTTTACGGTCTGGCCGTGGACCCGGTGAACCTGCGCGCAGTGGAGAGTATTTATGAGATCAAGAGCCGGCTGAAGCATAAGCCGCTGTCGCTGCTGATGGCGGAGGTGGAGCAGGCCTATGACCTGGCGCGCGACCTGGGCAGGTGCTTCGATGTGCTGGCGGAGCGCTTCTGGCCGGGGCCGCTGACGCTGATTGTTCGTGCGGGCGCCAAGCTGCCGCTGCGTTCGACGGCCAACACCGGCAACGTGGCGCTGCGGGTGCCGGATGCGGCGATTCCACGCGCGGTGGTGGCGGCGTTCGGTCTGCCGATTACGGCGACCAGCGCGAACCTGCACGGAGCACCGGAGTGCACGCACGCGGAGGGGGTGCGCGACCAGATCGGCGAGCGGATCCCGCTGATCGTGGATGGCGGCCCGACGGTGCGGCAGGCCCACACGACGATCGTGGACCTCTCGAGTGGAGGAGAGTGGTGGCAGATCCTGAGGGAGGGCGCGATTCCGACGCACGAGATTGCGCTGGCGCTGCAGAACTGAGTCATAGAGACGGCTTCGGGGAGCGGTCGAGATGGTGGCTGCGCGGGCAGATGCGATCCGAGAGGGACCGGGGGAGCAGCCGGCGGAAGGGAACACACGGCAGGTGAGCCGCCGCCGGCTGCGCCGAACTGTGCGCACGACCGTGGGCGGGTTGCTGCTGCTGGCGGCGGCCGGCGCGGGCTGCTGGGTGGTGTGGGTCTACGGCGAGATCGAGCACTACGCCAGCCTGGATGAAGCGCGTCCCGCGGATGCGATCGCGGTCTTTGGCGCGGCGGAATATGACGGACGGCCGTCACCGGTGCTGCGGGCGCGGCTGGAGCAGGGACTGCTGCTCTACCAGCGGAAACTGGCGCCGCTGATTATCACGCTGGGAGGGAGTGGCGACCCGCAGCACTCCGAGGGCGGGGTAGGGCACGATTTCCTGATGGCCGAGGGGGTTCCGGAGAGCCGCATCATCGCCGAGACGCAGAGCCGGACGACGGACGAGTCAGCGCGGCGGCTGGCGGCGATTGCGGAAGCCAATCATATCCACAGCATCCTGGCGGTTTCCGATGGAACGCACTTGTTTCGCATCCACCAATTGTGCGAAAGCTATGGATTGACGGTGTATACGTCGCCCCGGCCGGCGGGCAGGGCCGTTGGACGGCGGCGGAGGGCGCAGCGGCTGGCCCACGAGATAGTTAGCTACACCGGCTGGAAGCTGGGACTGCGGTGAGGTGTTCATGACAGAGCTACGCGTGTGGCGTGTGGGCGAAAAGGATCGGGAGACGGCGTTTCAACTGGTCGAGGAATATAACGACGCCGTGGACGTGGCGCTGCGCGATTCGGCGGAGAGCTTTCAGCACGACTACTTCCGGCCTGGCTCCGGCTTCTGGCTGGCGCAGTCGCAGTGCGGGAACCAGGTGGCGGGTTGCATCGCGCTGCGGCCGCTGCACGCGCGCGAGCAGGCCGGCGAGATCAAGCGGTTGTATGTGCGGCCGGAGTTTCGCGGCTCGGGCGCGGCACTGGCCTTGCTGGTGGCGCTGGAGCAGTATGCGGAGGCCAGCGGGTACGAGTGGCTCTATCTGGATTCCAAAGACGATCTGAAGGCGGCGCTGCGCTTCTACGACCGGCACGGCTATGAAGCCTGCGAGCGTTACAACCGCAATCAGCAGGCGACGGTATTTTTGCGCAAGGCACTCCATCCGCGGGCCGAGCCCCGTGCCGAATTACGAGCCGAGCGTCAATGGCAAAAAGCAGAGACAGGGTGATGTGAGAGAGATCGGGCGGCGGAAGCGATCTGACAGGCCGTATCGACAAAAGTGTGGATTATCTGATTTCCGCTAAGATTTGCGGCGCTTCGAACAAACCGCAGGTCCTTCGCTGCACTCAGGATGACGCACTCAAGCAAAACGTCCTCCCCTTATACCGTGCCTATGTGTCGATACGCGCCAACTGACACGTCTGTGGTTTGTTGTGCCGCTCGCTGGCTGATTTACAATCCCAGAGAAGAATCTCGAAGAATCTGTTGTACATGAGGTAGAAGCGAGTGCTGAGTCGAGCAGGGGCCGCGGCCCCGTGGCTTGCAGCCGTGGGCCTGGTGGGCCTGCTAAGCGGTTGTGGTGCCCAATATCGTCCTGTGGTTACGCCGGTAAATCCGACTGGCCCCGCGTCACAAGATCCCAACGCCAACTTCATCGTCATTTCGACGAACAGCCCCGCCACCAACGGGCTGGCCACACTCATCAACGGGCCAGGGGACACGATCATGGCGCAGGCGACGCTGGGGAATGGTCCATTTTCCTTTGCGCTGGACAGCACCGGGTCGTTTGGCTACAGCCTGAACAGCAACGGCGACACCAACGTGACGCTGGACGCGTATGCGACCTCGGCACCGGCCGCAAACAGCGCGAGTGCCACCGGGCTGCAGACGCGCAACGTGACGAATTCGACGCTGACGCCGGGCTCGAATCCGACGGCGATCTTCGCGGTGACGAACAATCTGTATCTGCTGGAGCCGTACACTGCGCTCGACCCGACGCTGCCCGGGGCGGCCAATGCAGCACTGGCGGTGCTGTCGCGGCAGGTGCCCGCGGCGACGGCGGACCAGGTGACCACGGCGCCGAATCTGCAGCAGGAGATCCCGATCGCGCCCAACCCGGTGCAGTTTGCCGGGACGCCGCTCTCCAGCCGCATTTACGCCATTAGCCAGGGGCAGTCGACCGCGACCAGCGGGACCGGCGCGGCGGTGGCCTTGCCCATCAATGCCTGCAACACGCCGACGGCGGTGACCACGTCGGGCGAGGCGGCGTCGATCGAGACGCCGGTGAACGCGATTTCGGGGAGGCTTCCGGTGGGCATCTGCCCGGTCTTC
>JAUTWX010000429.1 GCA_030838385.1 Acidobacteriaceae bacterium | reverse complement strand
CGTGGCCGATGCCGGAGAACACTGGATATTCCTACTCCGCTTATTTTCTCTCGCAGTGGACGATTGTCTGGGACCAGTACAACCGGCAGCGGCTTCCCTACTACTATTGCTGCTTCGATTTCGATCGAACGACGTTTGAGCTGACGCCTGACCCGCACTGGGTGAACTCCACCGGTTATCTGCGGGCAATGATGCAGGGGTTTGTGGAGCGGCTGTATCCGTATACAGGCGATGCACGGACGCTGGAGTTTCTGGAGAACTTGCGGCGGTGGAAGCTTTGTACTACGCGAGGACGGGAGATCTCGCGTACAAGGAAGCGGCGTACAGAACTTATAACTGGGTGACGTATTTCCAGGGACTGCCCGCGGGCGCGCATGCGCCATTCAGCACCCAGTGGTGGTTTACCGATGAGTTTGCCGATGGACCGCGCCGGATGATGGATGCTTTCTGGGCTGTGCCGGAGTGGGCTCCGGCGGATGAGTCGCATCTGCTGGGATCTTTGTCAGTGGTGACGAAGATTGCATATGGCGCAGGCAGTGTTACGTATTCGACCTTCGATGCGGACTCGACCGATGTGCTGCGGCTGAATTTCGTTCCGGATGCGATTCGGGTGGGAGGCAGGCCGATCGGTCGGCGCACCGATTTGCAGCAGGAGGGCTATACGTTCGACGAAGCGACCCGCGTGCTCAGGATTCGCCACACAAACTCGCGGGATGTGGACGTTGAAGGACGGAGCAATCAGGCGCCACCTTCATTGATTACGTTCGACGATCCGCATCTTGCGGCGGGAACGCTGCTAGTGGGTCAGTATCCATCGGGCGTGGTGGACTGGGGACGCGGTGGATGGCAGATTGGCACACCGCTGGGAAAGTTAGGGACGTTTACCTTGGCGCTGTCCGACTCGAAGGCGGAGTACGGGGAGTTCAGCTTTTATGCGCCGCGCATCTTTGCCGGTTTCGATATCTACAACGACGGCGAGACGGATGCGACGGTGACGGTGCGCTCGCCGGAGACACAGGAAGTTTCCTGGACCGTCAAGCCGAAGGAACTTCGCCGTTTGCGGACTAGCTGGCGCGAGGCTAGCTCTAAGGTTATAGTTGCGGTTACGAATGCACAGGGCTTGCGTTTTGACAACCTGGCCTATGTGCATCCGTGATCGCGGTTGAGGCGCAACCTATTCCTTCCAATCAGTGGGGCCGCTGATGAAGCGATGGTGCAGCATCGCGAGCAACTGCGCGTTGCCGGCTGCAAGATATTCGTATGCCCGGTTCCACTCCTCACCTTCCTGCCATCCGGTTTGGGTGAGGCGCACGAGCGTGGAGTTTCCGTCCGCTGTGAAGCTGAATCTGGCTGTTGTGTGCTGGGCGCGGACGTTGGGGAACCTGTCCGGTGCGAGCGCTGAAATAACCAACTCCTGCTGCGGAATCAAGCTGAGGATGGTGCCGCCGCCGGTGCTTCCGCCGGGAAAGTGACAGATCCAGTCGCCGCCGGGCCGCAGATCGACAGTGGCGCTTGGCGTAAGCCAGGTCATGAGGCCATCGCTGGTGGTGAAGGCGTTCCAGACCTCTGGGAGCGGGGCGGGAATGGTGAGCTGAATGAGCAACACTTTCCCGGATGGGATGTTTACCGCCTTCTCCGGTGCAAGGACTGTCGGCTTCGCCGCGGTTTGGGCGAGAAGGCTGGAAGCAGCGAGAGTGAGGGCGAGGCAAAGTGTTTTCACAGTAGCTCCGTTTTCTTAGTTGATCATTCAAGTAACTCCAGTACACTATGAGTGTCAACTGATTTTTTCCATGCCGAAGATTCTCCACACACGCGAGCGGCTGATTGAGTCGGCGCGGTATTTGTTCTGGGAGCGCGGCTTTGCCGGCACCAGCATGACCGATCTACTGGGGCACGCGGGTGTGAATTCCGGCAGTTTCTATCACTTCTTCGAGAGCAAGGAGGCGCTGCTGCGCGCGGTCCTGGAGGAATATCTGCAGGCACTTCGGCCCATGGTGGTCGATCCGGCGTTCGCCCAGAGCGATGATCCGGTGGCACGCATCTTCGCGATCCTCAGCGGATATCGTGGGCGCATTCTGCAGACGGATTGCAAATATGGGTGCCCGCTGGGGCGGCTGGCTCTAGAGATCGATCCGGAAAACCGGCCTGCGCATAAGCTGATCGCAGAAAATTTTCAAGGCTGGATTGGCGCGGTGCGCGAATGTGTGGAGCAGATGAAAGACCGGTTGCTGAAGGGCACTGACCGCGAGGCGCTGGCGACGTATGTGCTGGTGGTCATGGAAGGCGGCGTGATGCTGTCGCGGTCGTATGCGTCGGTTGAGCCGTTCGATCGGGCGGTGCGACAGTTGCGGCAGCATTTTGAATTGCTGCTGGGAGCGAAGGCGCGAAGGTCAACGAAGGCAAAGCGGCTGGCCGCTGGCCGGCGAATGTAGGAATCCTTCAGCTTGAAGTTGTGCTTCCCTTCCCTGAACGATATCTGCTTTTCGCTAGAACCCCTTGGGCCGTTCGCTGGCGACGTTGAAGGCGCGCTCGAGGGCTACGCCGACGCGGCCGAGTGTGCCCTCGTCGAAAAGTCTGCCGATGAGTGTGACGCCGTGGGGGACGCGGCGCGGCGGATTGAATTTGGGTAGTGGATGTTTGGGGTCGGGGGCCCAGTCACTGCGGGCTTCGTTGACTCCGATGAAGCCGGCGCGCAGGGTGAGTGAGGGATGGCCGGTGAAGTTGGTGAGCGTGAGCATCTCGTCGCGCAGCGAGGGGACGAGCAGCAGGTCGACCTGCTTGAAGATTTCCATCATCTGCCCGGCGACTTTGCGGCGGAAGCGATCGGCCTGCACGAAATCGACGGCGGAGAGGAAGCGTGCCTGGCGGAAGCTGTTCGGCCAGGCGTCGGGGACCTGCGCCTTGAGCTGATCGACGCCGTGCCAGAGCGTGAGTTCTTCGAAGGCGGCGGCGGCTTCGGCGAAGAGGATGAGGTCCAGCGAGTCGTAGGGCCAGTTGGGCAGGGCGATGGGCACAGGCTCCATGCCGAGCTTCTTCACTTCATCGAGCGCGGCACGATCGACATCGGTGGCGGGCGGCTCCGCGAGCCACGCTGGTATGTAACCAACGCGGATACCTTTAACGGGCAGGGCGGCGTTGTAGTCGAGATGGCTGGGGACGCAGGCGAGGTCACCTCCGCCGGGAGCATCGTGATCGGGACCGCTGATGACGCGGAGGACGAGCATGGTGTCCTCGACCGAGCGGGCCATGGGGCCGAGCTTGTCGAGCGACCAGCAGAGGGTCATGGCGCCGGTGCGCGGCACGCGGCCATAGGTGGGGCGCAGGCCGGTGACGCCGCAGCGCATGGAGGGACTGACGATGGAGCCACCGGTCTCGCTGCCGATGGCGAAGCCGACGAGGCCTGCGGCAGTGGCCGCGCCGGGGCCGGCGCTGGAGCCGGAGGAGCCTTCTTCGAGCAGCCAGGGATTCATGGTCTGGCCGCCGAACCAGATGTCGTTGAGCGCGAGGGCGCCGAGCGAGAGCTTGGCGACGAGCACCGCGCCGGCGGCGGTGAGACGCTGGACCACGGTGGCATCCATCTTCGGAACGCGATTGCGGAAGGGCTCTGCCCCATAGGTGGTGGGGATGTTGGCGGTGTCGAGCAGATCCTTCGCGCCCCAGGGAACGCCGTGCAGGGGGCCACGGTAGCGGCCACCGGCGATCTCGCGATCCGCCTGCTTCGCCTGTTCTAGCGCGAGGTCTTTGGTGAGTGTGATGACGCAGCGGAGCGTGGGGTTGAAGCGCTGGAGACGGTCGAGATAGATGCCGGTGAGCCGCTCGGATGTGAGTGCGCGTGCGTGGATCCAGCGGCCGAGTTGCGCGACGCCGGCGAAGGCGATGTCGTCGTCGGTCTTGGGCAGAGGCACGAATGCAGCGGGCGCGGGGATGAAGCGATCGTGCTGCGGAGGCGGCGGCATACCGGGCAGCATGGGATTCCATTGCGTGGCGGGGACGAGGGTGGGCTCGAGCGCGACTTTGCGCGGGCCAGTGCGGCGCTCGTAGAGCGGGGCCATGGCCTGCCGCCAGTTCTCGGCGGCCTGCTTCTCCTCGGCCGTGGTGAGCGAGACCCGAACGAGCTTTTCAGCCTCGGCAAAGGTAACGGCGGAGACCTCCGGACCGACGGGGGGCGCAGTGCCGAAAGCGGGCGGCGTGCCGGGAGCGGGTGGACCGGTGCTGGCGGCTGGAGCGGCAGCGGGCTGTTCGGGTTCGGGAGCGGCGTGGCAGCCGACCGCGGCGGCGGCGAGCCCGAGTGAGCCGTGCTTGAGAAAGGTGCGGCGGGACTTGAGCAGATCTTCGAGAGGCATGGCGTTGAAAGGGATTGTACGGGGCCGGAATCGCAGCGCCAGGGCGGTGCGCTTCAAATCATGTGGTTTCAATCGGATAAATGCCGTTAGCGCTATAGGTAACGATTTTTATTGACGAAAGACAGGTTTTAGCCTCAAACTTTTGATCACTCAGGGCCAGAAACGTTCAGGTGCGTTTTTAAGCGAAGGCGAGAAAACCCTTTCTGGGCGATAGTTCCATAACGCAGTGCTTCCCCCCGGAGGTCTCTCCCCCATGCACCGCCTCGTCGCAGCACTTCTTTCCATCGCCAGATGTGGTATCGCTCTCACAGCAGTTGGCGCATTCCTGCTAACGGCGGCTCCGCTGCCGGCGCAGGTAGACCAGGGATCTGTAACCGGAACAGTGGCCGATACCAGTGGTGCCCTGGTTCCGAATGCAACGGTGACACTGACCAACAAGGACACTGGCTTGACGCTGACGCGCACGACGAGCGGCGGCGGTGTGTATACCTTCACTCC
>JAUTWX010000426.1 GCA_030838385.1 Acidobacteriaceae bacterium | reverse complement strand
GCTCGTACGACTCAGCGATGCCGGCGAGGATCTGGCGCGTCTCTGTGCCGAGGTCGACTTCGAGGCGGAGCAGCTTGTCTGCCTTGGGCACGCGCTCGGCAACCTTCACCTGCGCGACGCGCAGCTCGATCTTCGTGAAGTCGTCTATCGTGATCTGGCTGGGCACGGTTGGCGCGGCGGGTGCCGCAGCCGCAGGAGCGCTGGGTGGTGCACCGGTTATCGGCTTCGGCCCGGCTTCGGGAGCAGACGTATTCGCCTGTTCTGCAGGCTTGTCGAGCGTCGGGGCACCAGGTGAAGGCTCCACACGGACAGTGGGGATGGAGGCGAGCGCCTGTTCGAGGGCGCTCTGCGGGCTGTTCTCTTCAATCTCTTTCATACGGGTGACTACGTCCTTTTCTGCGCGGGGGAAGAGTGGTGCGGCTTCGCCGAGCTTCGTGCCGGCGGCTAGGCCTCCCCATGCGATGTTGGTGAGATCGGCCTCCGTGATGTCGCCGAGGCCAAGCTGCTGCCAGACCTTCGCGGTTGCTTCTGGCAGGACGGGCGCGGCCAGCGCGGTAATTACTTTGATTGCCTCCACGGCGCTTGCCAGGGTTTCGTGAACGTCCGCCGAAGCAGTTGGCACCGAATCGACGATCTTAATTTTCTTCCACGGGGCCAGGGACGTCAGGTAGCCATCCGTCGCGGCTACAAGATCCCAAATTCTCTCGAGGGCCTTAGAGAATTCGAATTGGTCGAAATATCGTCTTGCGTCCGCGATGACCTGGGTTGCTATTTCCGATAGCTCGCTTGTTACTGCTCGCAATTGGGGTAAGTACGCCTCTGATCCAGGTCTCCCCTGGGCGTAGGTTGTGGCATAGACCGATCGCACCATGGCGAGCGTGCGGCTGACCAGGTTTCCGTAGCCGTTGGCGAGGTCGGCGTTGTAGCGCTGCACCAGCGCGTCGAAGGTGAAGTTGCCGTCCTGGCCGAAGACCACCTCGCGCAGCAGGAAGTAGCGCATCGCATCGTTGCCGAGTACATCGTGGATGGTCTCGGCGCGCACCACGTTGCCGCGCGACTTCGACATCTTGTTCTGATCGAAGAGCAGCCAGCCGTGCGCGAAGATCGACCTGGGCAGCGGCAGACCGGCGGCCATCAGGAACGCGGGCCAGTAGACGCAGTGGAAGCGCGAGATCTCCTTGCCGATGATGTGCAGCGGTGCGCCGTTCGCGCGCTGGTCCTCTCCGGCCCAGAAGCGCTGGTAGAGCGAGTCGTCCTCCGAGCCCCAGCCGAGCGCGGTGATGTAGTTGGCGAGCGCGTCCATCCATACATAGACGACGTGCTTCTCATCGCCCGGCACCGGGATGCCCCAGGAAAAGCTGGTGCGGCTGATGGAGAGATCGCGCAGGCCGCTGCGCACAAACGAAATCACCTCGTTGCGACGCGTCTCCGGGCGGATGAAGTCCGGGTGCTCGTCATAGTACTCAAGCAGCTTGCGCTCGAATGCAGAGAGTTTGAAGAAGTAGTTTTCTTCCGTCACCGTCTCGGTGATGCGTCCGCAGTCCGGGCAGGGCTCGCCCGGGCCAACGTCCACCCAGGCCTCGTCGGTGACGCAGTACTGACCGGTATAGGACCCCTTGTAGATGTAGCCGCGCTCCTTGAGCAGCGTGAAGAGTCGCTGCACGCCCTGCTTGTGGCGTGGCTCGGTAGTACGGATGAAGTCGTCATTGGTTAACTCGAGCGTCTTCCACAGCGCGCGAAACTCGGCGGCCATTTTGTCTACAAATTCCTGGGGAGTCGAGTTCATCGCCTTGGCGGAGCGCTGGATCTTCTGCCCGTGCTCGTCGGTGCCAGTGAGGAAGAAGACGTCGAAGCCCTGCGCACGTTTGTAGCGGGCGATGGTATCCGTGACGATGGTCGAGTACGCGGTGCCAAGGTGCGGCCGCGCGTTCACGTAGTAGATCGGCGTGGTCAGGTAGTAGGGTGGGCGTTCGGGCATCAGCAGGCTGGACTTTCCGGCTCTTGCAACAGTGACTCAGGTGGCACACATGTATGACATCTTTCATCTTAGGTGGCACACCTACATGTGACAAGTCGCGCACACGTGCGGCACCTTCCATCCGGTCGCTCTGCTAGAATCGGCAGTAAAATCAAGGCCTTTGCGCGTTCCTATTGATTTGGACGCGCAGCCGCAAGGACCCTCCTCTGTACCGACACATGCAACAAGTCCTGCGCGAACGACTGCGCAGCATCGTGCGCGAACGCTACGGCGATGCGGCTGCACCGGTGGCTGGCGGGATCAATAGCGCCGCTAGCCGGATCAATATAGAGCAGCCGCCGCAGGTGGCCCTGGGCGACTATGCGACGCCAGTGGCATTTGAGCTGGCGCGCCCGCTGCGTCGCGCGCCGAAGCAAATCGCCGCGGAACTGCTGGAGTCGCTGAACAGCCAACCGCTCGCGGGCTTTGCCAGCTTCGAGGTTGCCGGCGCGGGCTACTTGAATGCGCGGCTCGACCGCGGTACGGCGCTGACGGCGATTGCGAAGGCCCAGGACGATTCCAGCTTCGGCGCAGGTATTCACTCGCTGGTGGAGCACACCAGCATCAACCCGAACAAGGCGGCGCACGTCGGGCATCTGCGCAACG
>JAUTWX010000422.1 GCA_030838385.1 Acidobacteriaceae bacterium | reverse complement strand
GGGCGATGATGCTGACGCCGCTGCCGTTGCGCAGTTGTTGGAAGACGGCGCTGATGGAGTGGATGGCGGTGTCTGTGGAGATGACGGATGAGGCCGTTCCAGGAGCATGGAAGACGCGGTAATCGGGGACCGGAGCTTCGGGATGGCGGAGCACCAGCACGCCGCCGATAGCGACGAGCACAGCGGCGGCAATGACGCCGATACGCAGCAGGATGGCAATGGCTACTTCCAGGCGCTGGTCTTCTTCACGGGTTGGCTCCCGGTGGGGTTCGGCAGATGGTGCGTGTTTGCGAATTGGCTCACTCATGGATCAGAGCTTTCCCGTGAGGCTGGAGTAGATCATCTCGATGCCGAGCGCGACGATGACGACGGCGAAAATTATGCGCAGGGTGGAGACGCGGGCGCGGATGAGGATGCGTGAGCCGATCAGCGAGCCCCCCAGCACACCGAGCATCACCGGCATGGCGAGAGATGGCAGGATGTAACCGCGACTGATATAAATTCCCGCGCTGGCGGCGGCGGTGACGCCGATCATGAAGTTGCTGGTGGTGGTGGAGACTTTGAAAGGCAGTCGCATGGCCCGGTCCATCGCCAGCACTTTGACCGCGCCGGAGCCGATGCCGAGCAAGCCGGAGAGGCCGCCGGCGAGAAACATGATGCCGAAGCCGGCAGGAACGCGCTGCGCGACATAGGCTTGGAGGGCACCGCTCTCTGCGGGGTATTCGCCTTCGAGGCGCAGCCGGTCGGCGAGGCCGCCGGTGTGCTTCGGAACAGCATCTTCGTGCGTGCCGCGGAAGCTGGAGATAGCCGAGTAGAGCAGCACGACGCCGAAGACGATGCCAATAGCCTTGGTGGAGACCATCGCCGTGAGATAGGCGCCGACCATGGCGCCGAGCGTGGTGGCGATTTCGAGAAACATGCCGATGCGGATGTTCGAGAAGCCCTCACGCACGTAGGCTGCGGCAGCACCGGACGATGTGGCGATAACCGAGACCAGCGAGGCTCCGATGGCGTATCGCAGATCGACGTGGAAGAGGAGTGCCAGGACGGGCACGACGACCACGCCGCCGCCGAGGCCGGTGAGCGCGCCAAGCAGACCAGCGATGAGCGAAGTGCCGAGAATGGCGAGAGTGAAGGTGAGGATGGTCATGCGGGATATTAGGGCCGGTAGAATAGCTCCCCAAGTATGTCAGAAGACCTGCGTCCTACGGGAAGGCCCTTATCCAGCGACGAGTTAAATCAGCTTGCTGATGCATGGATTAGCTATTGGTACGCTCCCGAGGCTCAGCCATCCGCAACGAACTCTCGGGCGCTACAGATTTGTACGAGCTTCGGTATCACAATCCGGAAGATCTTTGGAAGCTGATACTCCTCATCCATGGGCGAGATCAATCCAGCCGGATTCAAGAAGTGTTATCAGCAGGACCGGTGGAGGACCTACTGGTGAAACACGGCGATTCCTTCATTGATCGGATCGAGACGCAAGCACGTTTGGACCCACAATTCGCCAAACTGCTCGGCGGCGTCTGGAAGAACCGCATGAGTGATGCTAACTGGAACCGCCTTCAGGCGGTATGGGATCGTAGGGGTTGGGACGGCGTCCCCGACTAGCAGCGTCACTTCTCTTCGTGGTAATCCTGCTCGGTGTTGATGTCCCATAGGGCGCTCTTGTCTGTGATGCCGGCGAGGATGTTGTCGACCGCGGTCATCGCAGTGAGCATGGAGTGATCCTGATTGTTGTACTTATGCATGCCGTTGCGGCCGACGAGGAAGAGGTTCTCGAAGGGATCGAGCCACTCGCGAACTTCGTTGAAGCGATCGTAGGTTCCGAAGTAGGCAGGATAGGTCTTGGGCACGCGTACGACGTGGCCATCGCGCACGTCGCGGGCATGGATGATGCCGATCTTCGCGAGCTCCTGGGTGGCGAACAGGATGATCTCTTCATCCGACATGCGCCACAGATCGTCGGTCTGATAACAGAAGTATTCGAGGCCGATCCAGAATTTGGATGGGTCAGCGACCATGTGCGGGCTCCAGTTGTTGAAGATCTGTAACCGCCCGAGGAGCACATCGGGCTCCTGCACGTAGATCCAGGTGTCCTTGAGTGGCGAGCCGTCAGGCTCGGTGACGAGCAGCCGGTCCACGAGCAGTCCGACAGTGATGAAGTCGCGATACATTAGGCCGTCGACGACTTCCTGAACATTCAGGGGAGCGGATTGGTCGAGCGCGCGGACGAGCTCGGTGACCGGCATGGTGGAGAAGCAGTAGTCGGCGGGGAAGCGGCGGCGCTCGCCGCTCGCATTTCGCGCTTCGACGGCGACGATGTGGTGGGCGCCATCGGTCCCTGTCCTATCGGTAATGAGGCGATCGACGCGCCAGCCAGTCAGGACTTCCCCGCCCTGCTGGCGGATGAGATCGGCGACGTGTTCCCAGAGTTGGCCGGGGCCGTGCATGGGGTAGAGGAACTGCTCGATGAGCGAGGTTTCGGTGTGCTTCTGGGCGAGGTCCGTGCCGCGCGGCCGGGTGCTGAAGGTTTGTTTGAGGAAGTGCCCGATGGCGCTGGTAAGGGACAGCCCCTTGATGCGCTGTGCGCCCCACTCTGCGCTGATCTGGTCGCAGCGCACGCCCCACACCTTCTCCGTGTAGGACTTGAAGAAAGTGAGGTAGAGCTGGCGGCCGAAGCGGTTGATGAGGAAGTCTTCGAGGCTTTTTTCCGGACGGCGTTGATGCAGGCGCGCGGCAACATAGCTAAGGCCGACACGCGCGGTGCGGGCGAGACCAAGTTTGCCAAGCGTATCGCCGGTGAGCGTGATGGGGTAGTCGAAGAAGCGGCGCAGGAAATAGATGCGGCTGCGGCGCTGCCGCACCAGCATGACGAGCTCGGGGTCGGCGTCGAGCTGCGTGTGCGGGTGCAGCGTCTTGAGCGAGCGGTGGCGGTTTTGATAGGAGATGACGGCGTGTCCGGCGCCCTCGTCCGCGATGGGCATCAGGTCAAGCCACCACTGCATGACGCGGTCCGACTTCGAGAAGAAGCGATGGCCGCCGATATCCATGCGATTGCCTTTGTAGCGGACGGTGCGCGAGATGCCGCCAATCGAGTCGTCGGCTTCGAGCACGATAGGGCGAATGGCCGGAGCGCCCTCGGGCGTCTTCCCAGAGCGGCGCAGCAGCTCCAGTGCCGCGGTGAGGCCGGCGGGACCGGCGCCGATGATAACGGCAGTGCGCTGGCTCATTGCACGCGCGCGAAGCGGCCTGCGATGCAGGTGGCGACGAGCTGCCCTTCCGGCGAGAACGCGATGACGTCGGCGCGACGGCCTGCGGCGATGGCGCCGTGACTCGGGGCGAAGCCGGAGAGCGCGGCGGGGTTCGCCGTAGCGAGCCGGGCGACGGTGGCGAGCGGCGCGCCGGTGAAGGCGGCGAAGTTGTGCACGGCGCGATCCATGGTGAGCACGCTGCCGGCGAGCACGTCGCCATGCGTCGCGCGGCCGTCGGCCACATCGACTTCGAAGCTGCCGAGACGATACCGGCCGTTGGGCATGCCGGTGGCGCTCATGCCGTCGGTGATGAGGATGGTGCGGGCAGCTCCCTTGGAACGCCAGAAGACACGGATGGCAATGGGCTGGACATGGATCCCGTCAGCAATAATTTCGGCATAGAGCGAATCGTCGTCGAGCACCGCGCCGAGCATGCCGGGCTCGCGATGATCGAGGCCGCGCATGGCGTTGTAGGTGTGGGTGGCGGAGACTCCGCCAGCGGCTACACCGGCCTGCGCTTCAGCGGCGGTGGCGTCGCTGTGGCCGAGGCTAATGCGCACGCCCAGCGCAGTCGCGTGCCGGACGAGATCGAGCGCGCTGGGAAGCTCCGGTGCGACGGTCATGAGACGGATGTGGCCGCGCGATGCTTGCCAGAAATGGTCGAAGAGGTCGATGGACGGCGGCTGCAGCAACTCGGGCGGATGCACGCCACGCTTCGCATGCGAGAGGAACGGACCTTCGAGGTGAATGCCTAACGGCGTGGCGCCCTCCACGGAACCGGGCGTTTCGATCAGCGTCGCGAGACCATCGAGTGCACGAAGGATGTCATCGACCGGTGCGGTGACGGTGGTGGGAAGGAATGCGCCGACACCGTGCGAGGCGAGAAAGCGGGTGACGTGGGAGACGCTCTCAGCCGTGCCTTCCATCACATCGTGGCCGGCGGCGCCGTGCACGTGGATGTCCAGCATGGCGGGCGCGAGCAGTGCATCGGGCAGATCGTGATGCTCCTTGTGCTGCGGAAGGCCGTCGCCGCGGGTGCCGAAGCTATGGATGACGCCGTCTTCGATGAGCAGCCACGGATCGGATAGAACACCGTCCGGTAGCACGAGGGTACCGGCGGTTAGCAAACTACGCATGCAGATTCCTTTTGATCATTATCGCTGGTCAGTCGCCATTGACGACTGGAACGCCGATCTCTTCTGCCTTCGGCAGGGTATGCGTCTTCGAAAGTTGCGCGCGCAGCGTGTCGAACTCACGGGCGCGGGTGATCCATAGCTGGGTGGCCATGTCGTACTGGGCGAGAACGTTCTGAAGCCAGCAGGGGCGATTGTCCCGCAGCCATGCCTGTTCGAATAGCTCGCGGGTGAGCGTGTAGCCGTCACGCAGGTCCTGGCAGCGGCCGTTGGCATTACTGATCTCGGCCAGATCGCTGAAGGCGCGGGAGTGCGGCGTGGCGGCTTCGCTATAGGCGTCGGCGTAAGCGTGGGCTATCTCGTCGGCAAACTGGAACTTCATGCCGATGAAGTCGATGCGGCGTGCGCCCAATGCGAGAGCGTCGAGCGTCTCCTGCTCGCGCAGCGAATTGGCGGCGCGGGCCTCGTCGATGAGGGTGATGGCGTTCTCCGCGTAGAGGCGCACCTCTTTGAGGATGGGGAGCAGCTTGGCGGAGTCCTGCTGTCCTGCGGGACTCCAGGGATCTTCCCAGAAGAGAGCGTTCGACCCGCCGAAGCGGAAGCCATTGTCCGAAAGCAGCTTTTGCGCCGCCATGATCCGGTCCTGCGCCTGGTCGATTTTGCCGCTGAGGTCGCCGTGGAAGACGGCGCCGTAGCTGGTTTCGAACTGCTGGAGGGAGCTCTCGCCGGGCTGCCATGACGCCGCCGCGCCGAAGAGGACACCGTACCAGTCTTCGTCGAAGATGCCTTCGCCGTCGTCGTTCCACACCGTGTTGAGCATGCCACGTGCGCCCATCCGCTGGCCGTCGCGGACGAAGTGCTGGATGTTGACGAGGGCGACGTTGTTGTCCGGGTAGACGCGACGCCAGTTATTGACGCCGGGCGCGACCCACACTTCCATGCCGGCGCGGTTGAAGGGCCGGATGTACTTGTCGAAATCGGGCAGAGCGTCGTAGACCCAGGGAACGCCGATCATGTCTTTGGGCAGTGCGGCGACCAGATCGGGGTTGTGCCAGGCGAGGTCGCCCCAGAAGAGGATGCGCTTGCCGGTGGGCTGGATGACGTCGTGGATCTGGCGCAGGAAATCGACGTAGACCTGGTCGAGGCCGCGCTGGGCGACGAGATCGCGCGTCTGGCCTTTGCCGAGCTCGTTGGTTTCATCCGCGCCGATGTGTACCCAGGGGGAGGGGAACTGCTGCGTGATCTGGGTGAACCACTGCTTGATGAGCGCGAGCGAACCGGGCTGGACCGGCGAGAGCACCTGGCCATGCGGCGTCTCGGCGAGCGAGGAGTACTGCTCGTACTTGAGGATGTGGTGGAGATGGCCGAAGGCCTCCTGCTCCGGCACGACGGTGACGTGGTACTGCGCGGCGTAGTGGGTGAGTGTGGCGACATCGGCGGGCGACATGGCGCCGCCGGGTGGCGCGACCAGCGGCGAGCCCGAGTAGGCGAGGCTCTGCTCGAAGTAAGGCGAGTAGATGTTGAGCTTGTAGGCGGCGAGGGTGCGGACCTGGCGCTCCTGAAACTCGAGTGTGGGGACAGGGCCGCGGGAGAGATCGTCATCGAGGCCGCGATGGGGGAGCGCAGGCCAGTCGCGGATGGTGGCGGTTTGAAGTTCGGCGTCCTTGCCGCTTCCCAGAAGGAGTTGCTTGACGGTCTGCGCGCCGTAGAAGAGGCCAGTGGACGTGGCAGCGACGACTGCGAGCCCGTGGCGACGCGGAACAATGACATAACCCTCGTCGTGCATGGCGGGCTCGAAGGTGATGTGCGAGGCTGCGAGCAGCGTGCGGCCCGAGGGAGTGGTGGTGCGGAGCAGCTCGACGAGGACGCCAGCGGCACGGCTCGGGACGCCTCGTTCTTTCAGTGTGGCGCGCAGGTCTTCCGCGCTGAAGCGGTCTTCCGCGTCGCGGGAGCCGGTGCGGACGAGGAGCCCGTGGTCGAGCGAGAGAATCCTGCTCACCTGCAACTCGCGCGGCATAGGGATGAGCCGGAGGGCGGGGGCGGCTTGCGCTTGCAGCGGCGTGAGTGAGGCGAGGAGGAGAGGGATTGCTGTGAGAAAGAACCGGGCTGCGCCGCGGGGGATTCGGTGCGAGATGTTGGTCATTCCGTCCTTATGGTTTT
>JAUTWX010000416.1 GCA_030838385.1 Acidobacteriaceae bacterium | reverse complement strand
CGCGTGCCGACTCCGGACGCGAGCGCGTGAATAATCGCTTCGCCATTTTTCGGCCAGCCGAGCTCGATGGCATAGAGCGCGCCGTCTTTGGTCGTGAATCGATAGTCCTCCGCGGTGTAGGGCTTCGACTCCGTATCGTGGAACGAGCCCGCTTCGAACTTGGTTGGGCCTTCGCCATACTGGCGCCAGGGTCGCGTGCCGTAGATCGCGTCGCCGTTCACCTTCAGCCACGCGCCGACCGCAAGCAGCGTATTCGCGGCGCCTTCCGGAATGGTGCCGTCCGGACGTGGGCCGACGTTCATCAGCAGGTTGCCGTTCTTGCTGACGACATCGGCGAGTTGGTGGATCACAACCTCTGGGGACTTGTAGGTGTCGTGCTCGATGTAGCCCCACGAGCCATTGGAGAGCGAGGTGTCGGTCTGCCACGGCTGCGGGCGGATGTCGCCCAGGCCACCGCGCTCCAGGTCGAGCGTGGCCGAACCGTCGGCCATGTCGTTGAGCTTGTAAAAGATCACGACCGGCTGATGCTGCGCGGCAGCGTGGTTGTAGTAGTAGGTTGCGAAGCGTTCCAGATGACTACGGAAATCCGGCTGGCCGACCCACCAGTCGAAGTAAACGAGGTCGGGATGATAGAGCTCGACGATCTCCGCGGTGCGGGCGAGCCAGTCCTCCATGTACGCTTCGGAGACGGAGGTGAAGTCGCGGATCAGCTCGTCTCCGTTGTCTCCGTCAAGCTGGCGAAGCTGTGCCGGACCGTAGAAGGCGGCGTACTTGGGGTCGTTGATATCGGAGGCGAAGTGGCGGCCGCCATCGAAGAACCAGTCGTGCTCCGCACGATGCGATGAGGCGCCGAGGTGCATGCCTTCCGCGCGAACCGCAGTCGCGAGTTCGCCCAGAACATCGCGCTTGGGACCCATCTTTCCGGCGCACCAGTCGGTCAGATCCGACTGGTACATCGGGAAGCCATCGTGATGCTCGGCCACGGGCACAACGTAGCGCGCGCCGGCATCGTGAAAGAGCTTCGCCCACACGTTGGGATCGAAATGCTCGGCGCTGAATTTAGGAATCAGATCCTTGTAGCCGAACTGGGTTTGCGGACCGTAGGTGGCAACGTGATGCGCGAAATCCGGCATGTCCTGCTGGTACATGTTGCGTGAGTACCACTCGCTGCCGAAGCCAGCGACGGAGTAGACGCCCCAGTGAATGAAGATGCCGAACTTCGCATCGCGAAACCACTCCGGCGCCTGATACGCGCGCAGACTCTGCCAGTCATCGCGAAATGGACCCGCGGCGACGCTCTTATCGACGTCTGCAAGGATGCGCTTGCGCTCGCTATCGTATTTGCTGTTGGCGGCGATCCACTGCGCATCGATCTGCTCCGGTGTCAGTGTGGTTGCGGTCGGCGCATTGGGGTCGGCGCCGCTCGCGGGCGTCTGCGCCGCGGCACGCAGAACCGCGCTCGTCGCGACCAAAACGGCGATGCAGGCGAAGGTATGGCGGCGGCGATGCTTCATATATCCCCTCGAGCGTGGGAGTAT
Source organism: Acidobacteriaceae bacterium (assembly GCA_030838385.1). Taxonomy (GTDB): domain Bacteria; phylum Acidobacteriota; class Terriglobia; order Terriglobales; family Acidobacteriaceae; genus KBS-83. The sequence continues at coordinate 13,072 of JAUTWX010000416.1, read as the reverse complement.
TCTCAATGCGTTAAAGTAAACGCCTGATTCGACGCTGTGAGCCCGGGCTTCGCGCATAGCGAATGCAGCAGAAGTGTCCATATTAAGCTGGAATGATCAATTTACAACTCTGAGCTGACGAATTTCAGTCAGGAAATGCAGAGACGAGGAGTCAGCGTGCGCTTTACCAGGCTGCAGAACATATGGCTGCAGCGACCAAATGCAGCGCGAACGGCAGATATGCGGTGCTGGTTCCGGACCGGGACGTTTCTCAGTCTGCTCAGCATGATTCTTCCGATGTTTCTTCTTGTGCCATGCCGAGGCGAGACGACGTCGCCCCGGGGAGTGGCCGTGAATGGATGGCAGTTTCGCCTTGCCGCCTCCACGCCTGATGCGGCCGCGCACGCCGACGTCCAGCAGTGGCACGCGGCGAGTGTTCCGTCCACGGTGCAGACGGATCTGCTGCGCAATGGATTGATTGCGGATCCGTTTACCGGCGCACACGAGGCGCAGCTGCAGTGGATCGGCCTGGCCGATTGGGAGTACCGGACCACGCTGAACGTGGATGCTGCGACTCTTACGCACGAGCATGTCGATCTGGTGGTCGATGGGCTGGATACGTATGCGACGGTGCGGCTGAACGGGCAACAGATTCTGGAGGCGGACAATATGTTCCGCCGCTGGCGCGTGCCGGTAAAGGGGCTGCTGCACAGCGGCGCGAACGAGCTCACCGTGACCTTTGCCTCACCGATCCGGCGGCTGCTGCCGGCCACGCTCAAGCGTGCATACCAATTGCCGGGAGAGTTCGACTCCGCATTTGGCGACGAGCCGAAGGGCGTGCAGACGGCCAACTACATCCGCAAGGCGGCCTATCAATACGGATGGGATTGGGGCCCACGCTATGTGACGGAGGGAATCTGGCAGCCGGTGCGGCTGGAGATGTGGGACGTCGCGCGAGTGGACACCCTGCACGTCATGCAGAGCTCGGTTAACGCGGACGCTGCATCGCTCGATGCTCAGGTCAGAGTGGAAGCCTCGGCCACCGCAAAAGCAATTATATCGGTTACGTATACGACACCCAAGGGCGAGCATGTGTCAGTTCCGGAGATCGCAGCGCAGCTGGTGCCCGGCCGCAACACCGTGCATGTGCCGATTGTGATCGAGCATCCGGAGCGATGGTGGCCGGTAGGATACGGGCTGCAGAACCTGTATCAAGTCTCTGCGAAGATACGGATCGGCCGCGAGACGCTTACTGCGGAACGCACAACGGGCCTACGCACAGTGCGACTGCTGCGCGAGAAGGATCAGTGGGGCAAGAGCTTTGGCTTCGAGGTGAACGGCGTGCCGATCTTCGCCAAAGGCGCGGATGTGATTCCCTTCGACAGCTTTCCCGACCGCGTGACGCCGGAGAAACATCGACAGATTCTCGAATCAGCGCGCGACGCGAACATGAACATGGTCCGGCTGTGGGGCGGCGGCTATTACGAGAGCGACGATTTTTATGACGAGTGCGACCGGCTGGGTTTGATGGTGTGGCAGGACTTCATGTTTGGGGGCGCCATTCCGCCGGACGATCCTGCGTTTCGCGAGAATACGGAGCAGGAGGCGATAGAACAGGTCGACCGGCTGCGCGATCATCCCAGCCTGACGCTGTGGTGCGGCAACAACGAAGTCGAAACCGGGTGGGACGCCTGGCCCGACCGGCTGCTGCTGAAGGAAAACATCTCGCCCGCAGAGCGCGCGAAGATCGAGACCGGCATGGCGCTGCTATTCGACGACATCCTGAAGCGGACGGTTGCGGTGCATGACCCGGAGGTTCCGTACTGGCCGAGCACGCCGAGCGCGGACCACGAGACGGAGGCGAACAGCAACGATAACGGCGATGTGCACTCGTGGAGTGTGTGGTCGGGCTCCGCGCCGATCGAAGATTATCTGAAGGATACGCCGCGCTTCGTCTCCGAGTATGGCTTTGAGGCGCTGCCGGATATCCGCACCGTCCGCGCCTTCGCGACGCCGGAGGAGCAGACGCTGGGTTCGCCGGTGATGCGCGCGCACCAGAAGTTCGCGAATGGCAATGGCAACGATCGGCTACTCCTCTATCTTCGCCGCTACTATGGCGAGCCGAAGGATTTCGCTGCGTTCGTCTACCTGAGCCAGGCGATGCAGGCGCAGGCGATCGAACTGGAGGCAGAGCATCTGCGCGCGAACCGGCCGCGGTCGATGGGTTCGCTCTACTGGCAGCTCAACGACTGCTGGCCGGCGGCATCGTGGGCCAGCATCGACTCCTTCGGCAGGTGGAAGGCGCTGCAGTTCCACGCACGCCGCTTTTATAACGATCTGCTGATCGCGCCGATCCGTCAGGACGGCACGACGAACGTTTACGCGGTCAACGACCGCATTGTCCCGGTGCAAGCGAATGTGCACATGCAGGTGATGAGCTTTGATGGCCAGGTGCTCTCGGAAACGACCACTCCGGCGACAATGCCGCCGCTGTCGAGCACACGGGTGAACTCGCTCACCGACGATGCGCTGCTGAAGGGCGGCGATCCGTCGAAAACACTCGTCGTCTTCACTATGGAAGTGGACGGGAAATCCGTTTCGCGCCACATTTTGTACTTCCGTGCCGCGCGTGCCCTGAGCTTGCCGCAGGCGAGGGTCACCGCGCATGTGACAGCGGGCGCGCATGGTCTGGAACTGACACTGCACGCCGATACGCTGGCACGCGATGTGTGGATCTCCTTCGGCGATCAGGACGCGACGCTCACCGACAATGCATTCACGCTGCGGCCGGGCGAGTCGCGCACCATCCAGCTCAAGAGCAGCGCGGACGCGGCGGCGCTGGAGAGTGCGCTGCACATCCAGACGCTGGATACAGCGACACTGCCATCCATGGCGGGCGCAGGAGACTAATCTTGCCGATTCGAATGATGGTTCAGTGCCTGTTGTCGATACTTTCGCTCATGGCCTGTTTGCCTGCTGCGTTCGCCCAATCAGCGGCTCCGCATGCGACGAAGTGGGCCATCGCGATCCATGGCGGCGGTGGTGAAGAGGAGTGGCTGCACATGGACGCAGCGACAGCGGCCGCCTACCACGTATCGCTGGCCCGCTCGCTGGAGGCTGGCGCCGCGGTGCTCAGCAAGGGTGGCCGCTCCATCGACGCGGTGGAGGCAGCCATTCAAGTGCTCGAAGACGATCCGCTGTTCAACGCGGGGCGCGGTGCGGGATTCGACGACCAGGGCAGGAACGAGATGGATGCGGCGATCATGGACGGGGCGACGCTTGAGGCGGGCTCGGTGGCGGGCGTGAGCGCAACGAAAAATCCGATCGCACTGGCACGCGCGGTGATGGAGCATTCGCCCTACGTGATGATGGTGGGGCCGGGCGCGGATGCCTTCGCGGTGAGCCAACGTCTGCCGCAGATGCCGCCTTCGTACTTTTTCACCGAGATGCGCTGGCAGGAGTTGCTGGGCGTCCTGCGTACACAGGGCAAGCCGCTGCCATCGCGGCCTCCGGGTGTGCCTGCTGCGCCGCGGGCGATGGCAGTGTCGCCCATGACGATCCCACATAGGGTGGCGCCGTTTGCACATCGCTTTGGGACAGTGGGCGCCGTCGCGCGCGATGTGCACGGCGATGTGAGCGCGGGCACGTCTACCGGCGGCATGCAGGGCAAGCTGCCGGGACGCGTCGGCGATTCACCCGTGATCGGCGCCGGCACCTACGCGGCCAACGATGCGTGCGCGGTCTCCGCTACCGGAGTGGGCGAATATTTTATCCGGCTGGACGCGGCGAAGGAGATTTGCGCGCTGGTGAAGATGAAAGGCCTGACCACGAGCGCGGCAGCCGAGCACGTGATTCGCGGCGAGGTCGCGAAGCTGAAGGGCGGCGAGGGTGGCGTGATCGTGCTGGACCAGAAGAGCGATCCTGTGTGGAGCTACGACACGCTGGGGATGTTTCGCGCGCGGCAAGTCGAAGGCGGGGCGGCAGAAGTAGAAGTGAAATGACGCCGCTGTCCACGACCGAAGGTGAAACTGCAGGTCCTCGCTTCGCTCAGGATGACATCAGTGCGCTAGGCGTACTTTGCGAGCGCGGCGGCGAGATCGAGCGGAGCATCGTCGCTCTTTCCGGCGGGCGCGCGGGACGAGATGAGCACCGCGTGTCCCTGGTTTTCGCGCCAGGCGAGAAAAGTGACATGCGCCGGATCGGCGATGCGCAGCACATCGAGCAGGATGTAGTAGGCGCTGATGTCGGCGTCACGCAGCGAGCCTTCGGGGTCGGGCACCTCGACATTCGTGGCGGCATCGAAGAGCTGATTCAACGTTCGTTGACGCTGGCGCGGCGCGAAGCGCACCAGTAGTTGCTCCGGCTGAGCGCGGCGCAGGGTCTCGCGCGCGGCCCATTGCACAAAGGACGTGCTGTAGATCTGGGTGCCGGAGCCTTCCACAAACAGCATGGTGATGAAGTGCTGCATGAGCGGATCGTGCGTCACGGCGTCCGTCGCGGACTCCGCGGGATTGAGCTCTTCTAACATGCGGCGCATGCCTTCCGCGCCGCCGGGACCGGATTGCGTGAAGCGATTCATGCGCTCGAGCACGTTTTCGCGCACCGGGCGCAACTGCGCATAGGAAAGCAGCTCGACCGCAGCGGCATCGTGCGGCCAGGGCTCGCCGCCATCGATGTACCAGCGGGTGTAAGGTGCGGCCTGCATTGCCGCGCGTTGCTCGAGCGTTGCGTGAAGCAGCCGCGGCGTCTCGGGCGTCCATTGCAGGTTGTGGAGCGTGACGCCATGCAACGCGAGCTTGCGAAAGAGCTGCGGGCTGGGCGCGGTGGCGTCTTTGCCGACCACGACGATGATAAAGCGATCCTTCTGCGGCATTGCGTCCAGTGGCACTGCGAGCAGGTCCTGCGCAGCGCGGCGATACGTATCGATCTGGCTGCTGGACCAGAGATAGGCGGTGAGTTCTTCGAGGAACGGCTGCGGCGCGGCGACCCAGTCCTTCGCTGCAAGTGTGGGCGGCATACTGATCTGCCGGAAGGGCGCAAGCAGGCGGCCGCGTTGTTCCGGAGTCAGCGATTCCAGCCACACGCACTGCCGCTCGAAGGTGCGGCGTTCCGCGGGAAAGCGCCAGTCGAAGACGATGATCTCGCGCAGGAAGGCGGGCGCGACGGCGACGGGCAGTTGCTGCAGCAAAGCGAGATGCGCGGTGGCGAACTGCCGCGCCTGCGGCGGATAGCTGGAGAAGCTGGCGGCGGTAAGCTGATCGGGTGTCATCGGACTCACCTCACACCAGCTCCGCAATGGGAGCGCCCTTGACGTACGGCGTATCGAAGCCGTGACGTTTGCCGATGGTGGGCACCAGGTCGATGGGCTGGATAGCGCGATCGATGGTGACATTCTGCCGGATGCCGGGCCCGAGTGCGAGCAGCCAGGTAGTGCGCGCCATGGCGCCGCCGGTGCGGTGATGCTGAAAGCCGTTGCCGCCCGGATCGCCATCCGCGTCGCGACCGAAGTCCGGCATGATGAACAGCGCGGTTCGGTCCTTGTACTCGGGCATGGTCTGGATGGTGGTCCAGAGCTCGCCACAGATGCGGTCGGCACGCTGGATCGCATCGACATAGAGCGAAAACGCTCCAGCGTGAGCGACATCCATATCGTGCAGCGTTATCAGCAACAGTGATGGCGACACTTGCGCCATCAGGCGGCGGGCGATGGAGAGGGAAAGCGCGTCGGCGCTGTCGAGTGCGCGGGCGTCGCGGGTGAAGTCCTCGACGGAGAGCCGCAGGGTGGAGGCGAGCTGCTCCAAATGCAGCTCACCATCGTTCTGCGAGAGCGACGGGCGGTAGACCGGCATCTCGTAGTTGTCCTGCAGCAGGTGCTCGTAATCAACCAGCGATTGCGGCCGCTGCCTGTTGACCGCCGCGGCGAGCAGTTGCTTGGGCAGAATCACACCGGCCCCCTGCCCTTCGTATCCGCCGTGACGGCTGAAGCCGATCTGCTGGAATCCATTGCTGGGCGCGATGACCCACGCGTCATCCATGGGGCGCGCGAGGCCGCGGCGGAAGTATTCGAAAACGGTGGGGTTGCCGGTGGGCTGAGCGATGAAGTTGTCGAAGGTCTCGTAGCAGCCGGTGACGATACCGGCCGTGGCCACGTAGTGGCCGAGGATGCCGCGGTTCACTACCTGCGTGAAGAATGTTCCCTGCGGAATGAGCTCAGTCAGAAGGTGTGGGATGTTCTGCTGGCCTTCGAGAGCGAAGGTCTCCTCATCGCGAGCGCCGCCGCCAAACGTGACAACGACAGTGCGCGGCCGCGGCTGGATGCCTGCTGCGAAGGCCGAAGGCACCAGCGTGGAGACGGCCGTAGCCATAGCCGAGCCGGCAACGAGGCGCAGGAATTCGCGGCGGGTTTGACTGCGCAGCTCGCAGGAGCGTGGATCGAAGGCGTCCATCGTGATTCAGGTGGGGCGAAAGATAGTCTGACTCTACGCTGCCGCGTTTGGCCAGACAAGAGCGGTCTATGGGGAGAACGCGAACGGATTGCGGATGGTAATAGAGTGTATCTTCTGTCCGTCCTGCATGTCTTCGGAGTACAAGGTGGTGCAGCCCGCTTCGAGCGCCGCGGCCACGATGAGCGCGTCGTAAATACGAAATTCATAGCGTTGAGCGATCTGGAGAGCGGTCTGATGCGTTGTGTGGGTAAGTGCAACAGGCGGACCGCAGAGTTGATGAACCAGGACGAGCCCCTGCTCGATCTGATCCCAACTCCAGCGTATCTTTCTTCTCAGGACGTCCACGAATTCATTCAGCACCTGCACACTCAGGAGCGGATGCTCCGAAAGAATTCTTTCTGCTGTTGCGGCCCGTTCCTGGCCTGGAACGAGCGCGTACAAAACGACGTTTGTGTCGACGAAGGCTTTGTCAGACAGACTACCGGTCATAGATCTCGTCCCGGCTGAAGCGGAAACCAGGCGGGAGGGGAGGGCTCGATTCACGCAGAGCCCGCAATTTGGCGAGAGCCTTTTCAACTTTCTTGTCGCGACTCACTTTGAAATCGCGCTCACCGGCGACGGAAATCTCGATCTGATCGCCTTCCTTCAAATGGAGCGCCTCGACCACGGCCGCGGGAAGCCGCACCGCCAAACTGTTTCCCCATTTCGAAACCTGCATATTCTGGTCTCCGGATACTTATCCATTGATATACGTCTACTATTGTATATCTTAGTGCGCGGCGCTTTTGGGTTCCACGCGCTCAGCGCGTACAGGCTCGTCGATCAGCGCATGATCGACGCCGCGGATGGGTGGCACAGCGCCGCCATCCAGATCGAGCAGTACGACCTCATTGCTGCCGGCATGCAGCCACGCTCCTGGCAGATAGAGGCCGCCCTGCGGACCGATCCGCCAGTAGCGGCCGAGCGCATGACCATTTACCCAGACCTGACCCTTGCCGTAGGCGCGCATGTCGAGAAAGGTGTCGGTTGGCTTGCCGATGTTGAACGTGCCGCGGTAGAGCGTTGGGCCTTCGCTCGCTGGCTTCTGCGTGAAATGCGTAGACGCAGGATCACGGAAGGGCAGCGAGTAGTTTTGCCAGCCGGTGACGGCCTTGCCGGCAAAGGTGACACCGTGCGTGATGCCCGCCTGCTCGGTGCGCAGCACGTCGGTGAAGTTCACGCGGCCGGAGTTCTCAACCAGGATGTCGAGCCGCTGCTCTTTGCCAGCAACGGTGATGGGCAGCGTCATCTTGCCGAGGCGGCGGTCGAGTGTGCCTGCAAGTTTGCCGTCGAGATAGATGCGTGCGTAGGAGTGCAGTTGATCGAGCACCAGGTCGCCCGATGCCGGCCCATGCAGCGTGGTGCGGTAGAGCACGTAGCCAAAGTCCTGATGCAGGTCCTCCATGGTGAGCGGCTGCTCGGACTCTACCGGCGCAGGCAGCGTGTCCCAGAGCGAGACGCTCTCGGTGAGCGCGACTGGTGACAGCGATCCGAGAATCGGCGGCTGCGGCACGGGCGGCGGTGCAACCCCGGTCGCGTCCTGGATGACTTTGCGTAGCTCGAAGAACTTCGGCCGCGGCTGGCCAGCTTCGTCGATGGGGGCGTCGTAGTCGTAGCTGGTCACGTCAGGCTGGTAGTTTTGGCCGTTCGAATTGGCGCCGCTGAACCAGCCGAAGCTGGTGCCGCCGAAGAGCATGTACATGCTGACGGAGTAGCCCTGCTGGAGCATCCAGCGGACCTCTGCGACTTGCTTTGCCGAGTCGGTGTGCTCGTGCTTCGCGCCCCAGTGATCGAACCAGCCAGCCCAGTATTCTGCGCAGAAATACGGCCCCTCAGGACGCAGCTTGCGGTAGAGCGCAAAGGAACGCTCGGCGTCGCCGGTGCCGAAGTCGACCGCCGCGGGCAGATCAGGCAAGGAGCCGCGTGTCATCTCTTCTGCGCCATCGGCGGTGTAGAGCAGCGCGCTGGTGAAGCCGGCGTGCAGCACCATCTGGCGCGCGCGCTCCATGTAGGCGTGGTCGTTCTCCCTGGCATCCTGAAACGAGCCATACTCGTTCTCCACCTGCACCGCCAGGATGGGGCCGCCGCGGTCGAGCTGCAGCGGCGCCAGCTCCTGGCCGAGCCGATCTATCCAGCGGCCGGCCGCCTGTTGGTACGTGGGTTCCAGGCTGCGCAGCTTCAGGTTGCGATCGCGCAGCAGCCACGCCGGATAACCGCCCAGGTCCCACTCGCCGCAACTGTAGGGGCCAGGGCGCAGGATCACATACAGTCCCTCCTGCTGCGCTTCGCGGATGAACTCTGCAACGTCGCGCTGGCCGGTGAAGTCGTATTGGCCGGGCTGGGCTTCATGGAAGTTCCAGAAGACGTATGTCATCACCGTGTTGATCCCGATGGCGTGGGCCATGCGCAGACGGTCTCGCCAGTGGGCCCGCGGGGTGCGCACGTAGTCCATATCGCCGGAGATGATCTGGAAGGGTTTGCCATCGAGTTCGAAGCGTCCGTGCGCCGCGACGAAACGATGCGATGCGGGCGCAGAATGCGCCACGGTGGACGCCGCCAGGAGCAGGAAGAGAGCAGCGCAGACGCGCCGAAGGGCAGAAACCATGAAGAAAGACCTCGTCGAGCGAATGCCAGAGTATCGCAAGGTGCAATGGCACGGGTACTTTGGAGAGCAGCGCGGACTGCATGGATTGAGGTATGGTGGGTTCGAATGCTCGCCCACGCGTCGACCGCCACTGCACCGAGCGCCAGAGCGCTTTCCCCAAAGCTCGAGGTTTGCGTTGAGACCCTCGACAACGCACAGATCGCAGACCGCGGCGGAGCGAACCGCATCGAACTGTGCGGTGAGCTTGCCGGTGGGGGCGTCACCCCCAGCCTGGGCCTGTTGGAGGAGGTAGTCTCCAGCATCACGATCCCGGTCCATTGCATGATCCGCCCGCGCGGCGGGGACTTCCTTTACAACGCTGGTGAATTTCGGGCGATGGAACGCGACATTGAGCTGGCAAAGAACGCCGGCGCGGCCGGGGTGGTTCTGGGCATACTCACTGCACGGGGCGAGGTAGACGTCGCGGCGACCCGCCACCTCATCGAAGCGGCTCGCCCCATGCGCGTGACCTTCCATCGCGCCTTCGATGTGACTCGTGACCTGGATGCGGCACTCGAAGCGGTGATCTCGGCTGGTACGGATATCCTGCTGACTTCTGGTGGCGCGGAGCGGTTGAGTGAAGGCATCGATGCGGTGGCGCGGCTGGTCGAGCGTGCGGGAGACCGGATCGAGATCATGGGAGGCTCCGGCGTGCGGTTGCAGAATGCCGTAGCACTCTACGAGGCCTCCGGGGTCGCGGCAATCCACTCATCGATGCGGCGCCCTTTATCGATCGAGGCATCCACAGGAATCCACGTGCTGCCGGATGCGCTGCCTCCCTATGAGGTCCGCGAAGAAGATGTGCGAACGTTGACCGTAGCGCTCAGGGCATCCGCAGAAAGATCTGCTGCGAATCGTCATCGGCCGTAGCTTTTCACTGCTACTGTGTACGACCGAGTTCCGCGAAGTGTGGCTTTTCTTGACGGAAAAGCCACGCGGATAATGGCGCTCTTGTTTACACCTGCAGTGAAAAGGCTCTAGCGGCGTTTCGCAGCCACGGGTGTATCAGCCACGTTCCGTGAAGCGTGGCTGCTCCTGGGCAAAAAGCAGCCGTCCACGTGTTCTTCACAGATTGTCTAGACCGCAACGACCGTTTAGACCGCAGCGCCGGGAGCATGCGCGATCTGCTCGATTGCCGCGCTCACCGAAGCGGCCGGGATGCGCACCCGCTCGTGCATCAGCCGGACAATCGCATGGGCGGGCAGCGGAGGCGCGAAGTAATAGCCCTGCACGCGATCGCAGTCCAACTGCCACAGGCGGGTGAGTTGATCCTCGCGCTCGACACCTTCCGCCACCACGACCAGCCCCAGACTGTGTGCGAGGAAGACAATGGCCTGGACGATCGCATAGGTACCGTTGGGCTCATTGATGCGCTCGATGAAGGAGCGATCGATCTTCAGGGTTTGTACCGGCAACTGATGCAGGTGGGCGAGCGATGAGTAGCCGGTGCCGAAGTCGTCGATGGAGAAGTGGATGCCCATGCGAGCCAGGGCGTCGATCTGCCGCATTACCTGGCCGATGTTGCGCATGACGGTCGACTCGGTGACTTCCATCTCCAGTGCCGAGGGTGAGAGCTTGTAATGGAGGAGGCGTTCGATCACGTAGCTGGAAAAGTCGAACCGGGTGAGCTGTAACGGGGAGACGTTGAAGGCAATGCGTACCGGGTGGAGGCCGCGGTCCTGCCATTCGCGGCTCTGGCGGCAGCACTCATCGAGCACCCAGTTGCCGAGCGGCACGATGAGACCGCTCTCCTCCGCGATGGGAATGAAGCGATCCGGGTAGATCAGCCCGAGCACGGGATGCTGCAGACGCACCAGAGCTTCCAGGCCACAGAGCTGGCCATCGCGTGTGTAGAGCGGCTGGTAGTGCAGCTCCAGTCCACCATCCTTGAGGGCGCGGCGGAGATGCTTTTCGAGCTCCGTGGCTTCGAGCGTGGCTGAAGAAATCTCCTGCGAGACATGCATGTACTGGTTGCCACCGGATTTTTTGGCGCGGTACATCGCCGTGTCGGCATCGCGCCACAGGACGGCCGGGTCGGTGCCGTGGTCCGGATAGACGGCGATGCCCAGGCTGGCAGTGAGGTCGATGTCGATGCCGTTGAGACGGTAGGGCTCGTTCAGACCTCTGAGGATATCGGCCGCGACACGTTCGGCATCTTCCGACTCGGCGATCTCCTGCAGCAGCACGGTGAATTCTTCGCCGCCGGTGCGGGCCACGGTATCCACAGCGCGCACACGCGAGCTAAGGCGGCGGCCAATCTCCTGCAGGCAGACATCCCCGATGGCGTGACCGTAGGTGTCATTGATCTGTTTGAAGCGATCCAGGTCCAGGCAAAGCAGAGCTGCCTTGTGACCGTAACGGCTGGCATGGGCGAGGGTCTGCGCGATGCGGTCTTCCAGCAGGGCACGGTTGGGCAGCCCGGTGAGGATGTCGTGATTCGCCTGGTGTACCAACTGCTCGTGCAGGCGATCGCGTTCGGTCACATCCTGCATCAGGGCGAAGGTGACCCTGTGCCCGTCGTGCTCGAGCTGATGCGAGGCGATATCCACCAGCATGAAGCTGCCGTCCTTGCGCTGATGGCGCCAGGAGCCGTTGAGCGGGTTCTCGCAACTGCGCTTCAACTCGGCCACCAGCCGGGAGAACTCCTCGCCGGGGCGGATATCCGCCATCGTCATCTGCTCGAACTCTTGGTGGGTGTATCCGTATTGCTGCGCCGCCGCGTCGTTGACGTGCAGGAAAGCAAGCGTCTCCGTGTTGTACATCCACATGGGGTGCGGATTGGACTCGAACAACACGCGGTAATGCGCACCGGCGTCCTCGGCGCCGACGATCTCTTCTTCGAGCAGGGTAAGGATCATGCCGACGGCGACCAGATACTTGGGCAGGTTCCAAAGCTGTGGGGGAAGCTGCGCTGCCGGCCACAACATCTGTGTCGCGGCAGCCGAGACCCAGACCGCAGCCCATGCATACAGGCTGAGCACCACCGTACGGACGCCGGCGGTGAATCGCGAAACCTCGAAACTATAGAGCAGGGCGAGGAGCAGAAAGACCTGCGTGAGCATCACGTCCAGCGCGGTCGCGTCGTGATGGTGCAGGATGCCGTAGCTCAGCCACGCCGTGCATACGGCGACCGAGAGCCCCAGGCTGATGCGCAGCATAGGCCGGCGTTGCGACATGCGATAAGCCACCATGAGCGTCGCTGCTTCGCCGGCGATGGCGCTCAGAAACAGCAGTCGGTTTCCATCGGGCAGGAAGCATGCGGCGGCCGTAGTGGCTAGCCAGGGTATGCCCAGGGTGACCAGAACGGCTAGCCATCGGCCAGGGGCATAGCGCACCACTGTGGTGGACAGGATAAAGCAGATGCCGCCCAGCACCAGCGAGCCGAGTATCAGAAAATCCTGCCCGGCACGGCCCATCTCCGATGCGGGACGCAGGAGGAGTCCAGCGAAATGAACCAGAATCAGACACCAGCCGATGAGCCAGCAGCGGACACGGAAAGTTGGCCGCTTCCTGTAAATGGAGGTGAACAGGAGGACCAGCGAACCCAACGATAGAAGATCCAGAAGTCCGCTCATCCTTGAACCTGCAACCGGATCAGACTTTGCGTGCCGGATACCCGACGCGCAACCGGGGCTGATTGAAGAGTAACCTTCCCACATCCCCAGCTCAATATCACAAAAGTTTAACGCTGCTCATTCCAAGCACTTTAGGGTAACTGCTGAGGGTACTTCTTGCGCACGGGAATGGTGGGAGAGGCTAAAGCCCGCTACCGATCCGCCGACGGGCGGCCAGCGGCTCTTCCTCTAGGAAAAGCCGTCTCCGTCCCTTCGGGTACTAGCTGGCGGGAGGCCCTGTTCCGCTAGCTAATTTTTCGGCGGATGTGAGACGCCGTGTCCCACCGGACCCTTCTGGGGTGCCCGCGTCCGCTGACGCGCGTACTGCTGGCCGTGAATCTTGATCTTCG
>JAUTWX010000384.1 GCA_030838385.1 Acidobacteriaceae bacterium | reverse complement strand
AGAACCTTTGCCCGCAGTGCTCCCGCTGCACCATCTCGTGGCTGGTGCGCATCGTATCGTCTTCGGGATCGACCGACAGAACTCTCGCGTGATCATCTATCGTGTCTTTCACGGCGCTCGGCTTTTGCAGTCTCTCGGCTGATCCCAGCAATCTCTCGGATCCGACACTAGCCCATGGAACCAGTCACCCATTTCCTCACTGGCGCATGCCTGGGCCGCGCCGGCTTCAATCGCAAGACCGCATACGCCACGCTGGCCATGACCCTGGCCGCCGAGACGCCCGACCTGGATGTGTTCTGGGGCTTCCGCGGGCCGCTGGTCGCGTTCCAGCATCATCGCGGTTTTACCCATACATTCCTGGCTGCGCCGCTGGTTGCATCCGTGGTCACGCTCTTCTGCTGGGGCTTCCATCGGCTGCGGCGCAAGAAGCCTCCGGTTGGACCATCACCGGGGCCGCGTTGGCTCCTGCTCTGGCTCTTCGCGCTGCTCGCCGATCTCAGCCATCTCCTGCTCGACTACACCAACAACTACGGCCTCCGGCCCTTCGCGCCGTGGAACCCCCGCTGGTACTCATGGGACATCGTCTTCATCTTCGAGCCGGTGATGTTCGTCATGCTGCTAAGCGGGCTGCTGATTCCGGCGCTGCTCGGTCTGGTGGATCGCGAAATCTCCAGGCGCCGTCCAGTCTTTCGCGGACGCGGCTGGGCGGTTGCTGCATTGGTCGGCGTGGCCGCGCTCTACACGCTGCGCAGCACTGAGCACTCGATCGCGCTCCGCCTGCTGCAGCAGACCTCCTTCGACCGGCCTGTCGAGCGCGTGGCCGCCGAGCCCTATCCCATCAACCCATTCCGCTGGCAGGGCATCGTCGAAACCGACAATGCCTACCACTTCGCAGATGTGCGAACCCGCAGCGACGCCGCCGATATCGATGAGACCGTCGGCGCCATCTACAAGCCGCCGGTGACGCCCGCCGTCGCCGCGGCCAAGCGCTCTCAGTTGGGCCGCGTCTATCTCGACTGGTCGCAGTTCCCGCTGGTCGAAGACATCGGCCCCGGCAGCCCGCCCGACCTGCCGCAGGATGCCGGCCAGCATCTGGAGCAGGTGAACTTCCACGACATGCGCTTCGGCTACACCGACTGGTTCGGCTCCCACGAGCGCCGCAAGCCGCTCTCCGGCTCCGTCTTCGTCGCGCCCAACGGCCAGATCGAGGCGACCTACATGGATGGGCGGCCGCAGGACTGATCAGGCCGCGTTTCGTCGGCGTGCGCGAGGTTCTGCGGCGGTCCAGCGCGAATCGGGATAAAATCAAAGTTCGAGGTCGCCTATGTCCGCGTTCGTCCTGATCATGGCCGCTCTTGCCAGCCGCATCGCCGCTCTCTCCGGCTGGTTCAACTTCACTGCCGTCGGTGGCTCGCTACTCTACTTCGGCGCGCGCCGTCCGCTGCGCCAGGCTGCCTGGGCCATCGTGCCGTTCATGGCCATGGACGTCTACCTCACCACCCGCGTCTATCGGATGGCCTTCCACGCGCAGGACTACCTCATCACCTGGATCTGGTACGCCGCGGTGCTGGTGTTGGGCTCCCTGCTCCTGAAGCAACGGACCAATGTGACGCGCGTCGTCTCCGGCTCGCTGCTGGCATCGACATCCTTCTTCGCCGTCAGCAACTATGCAGTCTGGGTCGGCTCCGGCATGTATCCGCACACCCTCGGCGGACTCACCGCCTGCTACGCGTCGGCAATTCCCTTCTACCGCAACGATCTCGTCTCTACCCTGCTGGTCGCTGGCGTGGCCTTTGGCGCGGAAGCACTGGTTCGCCGCCCGCGCCATGCGAACGCCGCCAGCCATGGCCAGATAGCCGCTTAACCAGACTTGCAGTGCAGCAAATGAGAAGGGGGCGGCCAGCGGCCGCGCCCTTTCTCTCTTTAAAACCGTTCAGAACGCTGCCTTGGCGCCTGCCATCAACTCTTCCTGACTTGGTTTTCTGAGCGTTTGACCCGCCGACCACGCATGTCCGAACGGATCGGTGAACTGCCCATAGCGGTCGCCCCAGAACTGGTCTGCCAGCGGCATTGTCACCTTCGCGCCCGCCGCCAGGGCATTCGCCCATAGCGTATTCACGTCGTCGGTGTGCAGATGCAAAGTCACCGGCGAGCCGCCAAAAGCCTCCGGCGTACGGCTACGGCCCATGTGCTCGGGGAAATCATCGGAGAGCATCAGGTCCATACCCAGAACCTTCAGGTGGGCATGCATCAGGCGCTTGCCGTCCGGCGCGGCATGACGAACGATCTCTTCCGCGCCGAAGGCCTTCTTGTAAAAGTCGATGGCCGCGGCAGCGTTGCTCACGGTCAGGTACGGTGTCACAGCTTGGCTCATGGGTATCTCCTTCGAATTCGTTTGTAGGGGACCGGGACTGGTAATGCGCGCCCAGCGCAGGCGCCAGCATACTCGCCGTCGATCACAGCCACAACCGCTTGGGCCGAAGCAACCGGACGCTGATTTATCCTGACTCCTGACCATGCCCGACGATTCGATCCCTGCACTGGGCGGCTATGACGATGCCGCGCTGGACCGAGCCTTTCGCTCGCTGACCACTGATCTGGAGCGCGCCGCCGGCTCGCTCGACGGCGCCGATGCCGTCGAGCACTTCCGCCTGGAATGGCTGGGACGCAAGCACGGCCGCCTCAAAACGGTGAGCGACGCCTGGCTGAAGACCGCGCCGCCGGAGGCCCGCCGCCCCCTCGGCCAGCGCTTCAACACCCTGAAGGAGCGCATCGAAGCCCTGCTGACCGATGCCGCTGCCGGCAAGCATCGCGTCGCGACCGGCGCGGCCATCGATGTCACGCTTCCCGGCACTCGCCCGCAGATCGGCGCCGAGCACCCCGTCCTGCGCACCTGGCGTGAGGCCGTGAGCATCTTCGCGGCGATGGGCTACTCCGTCGGCACCGGCCCCGAGGTCGAGACCGATTACTACAACTTCGAATCGCTGAACTTCCCGCCCAACCACCCCGCGCGCGACACGCAGGACACGCTCGTCGTCGTGGGACAGGAGCGCAAGGCGCTGCGCGACCGCCTGCTGATGCGCACCCACACCTCACCGGTGCAGATCCACACCATGGAGCAGCAGCCGCCGCCCATCCGCCTCGTCATTCCCGGCAAGGTGCACCGCAACGACGCCGCCGACGCGACGCACTCGCCCATCTTCCACCAGCTTGAAGGGCTCTGCGTGGATGAGGGCATCACCTTCGGCGATCTCAAAGGCACGCTGGACCACGCGATGAAGGCCTTCTTCGGATCGAGCGTGAAGACGCGCTTTTTCCCGTCCTTCTTTCCCTTCACTGAGCCCAGCGCGGACGTGCAGATCTCCTGCATCTTCTGTGGCGGTAAGGGTTGTCGCAAATGCAAGCATTCCGGCTGGATCGAGCTGCTGGGCTGCGGCATGGTGGATCCGTCGGTCTTCGGCTTCGTGCGCGAGAAGCAGCCCGCCTACGACCCGGAAAAGATCTCCGGCTTCGCCTTCGGCATGGGTCTGGACCGCATCGCGATGATGAAGTACGGCGTTAGCGATATCAGCCTGCTCTTCTCCGGAAATGTGCGTTTTCTGGAGCAGTTCGCATGAAGGAGCAGTTCGCGTGAACATACTCAGCGCCTGGCTGCGCGCATACTTGCCGCCTTTCGACGCAGGCGACCGTGAACTCGCCGATGATCTGACATTGCGCGGAATCGCCGTGGAAGGAGTCTTCGATGTGGCACCGCCGGTCGGCGGGTCACTGTTTGAAACGGACATCACCACCAACCGTGTAGACGCAATGAACCACTACGGCATCGCGCGCGAAGTAGCGGCGATCTACGAGCTCACGCTCGCGCCGCTCGATACGACGTTGCCTACCGCCAAGCCCGGCGCGGGCCATCCCGTCCGCATAGAAGCCCCCGAGGCCTGTGGCCGCTTCACCGCCCGCATACTGCGCGATGTGAAGATCGGCCCCTCGCAAGGTATCGTCGCAGAGCGTTTTGCCGCGCTCGGCCAGAAGTTGATCCTCAATGCCGTCGACGCCAGCAACTACGTGCTGATCGGCATGGGGCACCCGACGCATGCCTTCGACCTCGACAAGATCGAAGGCGCCATCGTCGTCCGCCGCGCGCGAGCGGGCGAACGGCTGAAAACCCTCGATGGTGTCGATCGTGTGCTCGACGCAGACGACATTGTCGTTGCCGATGAAAAGAAGGCCCTCGGCCTCGCCGGCGTGATGGGCGGCTGGGAGACCATGATCACGCCCGAGACCAGGAACATTCTGGTTGAAGCCGCATGGT
>JAUTWX010000354.1 GCA_030838385.1 Acidobacteriaceae bacterium | reverse complement strand
TGCTGGCGTGCGCCCTCCTTAGAATCGTCCTGCTCTTGATCGGGAACCTGGCCTCCGCACTGCCTCTCGGGCCTAACACCCTCCTGCTGGACGTGGTCCTTGGCCCGCTGCAATTGCCGTTGTGGGCGATGTTCTGGTGGCACTGGTTCGGCCTGCGGGGAAAGCGCTGGATCCCCCCGGCGGCCTGGCTGATCACGATGGCCCAAATGCTGGTCCTGCTCTGCCTCCGACTGCCGAATTCCGATGTCAACCTGGTTCCCCGGTCGTGGCTGCCCTGGCTCAACAACACATCCGTCGTGTGTCTGGTCGCATTGGGCGTCCTGCTGCTCGTCATTCTCATGGAAGGCTTCCGCCGCGAGCGCACCGAGGCTCTGCTGGCTGCACTCCCTTTGCTGCTAATCGAGTTCGCCAGCTTCAATGTGTTCTTTCTCTCCACCTTCGGTATCTCCAGCGTCTATTTCTTCTTTGGCCTCGGCATCAGTGCCGGGTCCATTGCGTGGATCCTCATGGTGCTGGTCATCGGTGCGCTGGTCATGCGACGCTTCCTGCACACGCAGGCAGCCCGGGAGCGTGCACGACAGATTGTCGCCCTCGATATGGAACAGGCGCAGCAACTACAGCAGCGCGTGCTCGTGCCCGAGGTCATGCACTCGCCGGTCTTCTCTGTCGAATCTGAATACCGGCCCGCTCAAACCGTCGGCGGCGATTTTTTCCAAACCCTCTCGAAACCCGACGGCAGCCTGCTGGTGGTTCTCGGCGATGTCTCCGGCAAAGGCATGAGCGCAGCCATGCTCGTCGCCGTGCTCGTCGGCGCCATCCGCACCCGTGCCGACGAAAGCTTCGATCCCGCCGCGATGCTTACCATGCTGAACCAGCGCCTCATCGGCCGCTCCGGAGGCCACCTCGCCACCTGCCTCGCGGCCGAGCTGCGCCCGGACGGCACCATGCGCATCGCCAACGCCGGTCATCTTCCCCCCTATCGCAATGGCCAGGAGCTCGACCTGGAAGGCTCGCTCCCATTGGGCGCCGCGGACGTCATCGATCCCTCGTCGCAAGTCATCACGCTTCAGCCGGGAGACCGTCTCACCTTCCTCACCGACGGCGTCGTCGAAGCCATGAATTCGCAAAACGAGCTCTTCGGCTTCGAACGCGCCTGCATCATCAGTAGCCAGCCCGCCGCCGCTATCGTCGAGCAGGCCCAGGCCTTCGGGCAGAAGGACGACATTACCGTGCTCCGCATTGAATTCACCGGGGCACCCACCGAAGCACCCAGCGAAGCATTCGCGACCGCCTGATCGCTCACCCGAATCGGAAGTCGCAGCTCTCCGCTCTCCTCGCGGAGTTACCATCTCCTGTGCACCCGAAAATGACGTGCAGGTCAACATGACAGACCACAACCAGCGCCCCGTCGAACCATCCATCGTCACCGACTTCTCGGACCGTCTCAGCTACGCTGGCTATCTCTCGCTTGACGGCCTCCTCGCGCAGCAGCGCCCGCTCTCCCATCCGCAGCATCACGACGAAATGCTCTTCATCATCCAGCACCAGGTCGCCGAACTCTGGATCAAGCTCATTCTCCACGAGCTCACCGCCGCCATCGAGCACGTCCGCAACGACCGCCTCCCGCCCACGCTCAAAATCCTCTCCCGCGTCAAGCTCATCCAGATGCAGCTCTTCGATCAGTGGGCCGTGCTCGAAACCCTGACTCCATCCGAATACATGGAGTTCCGCGGCGTCCTCGGCAACGCCTCCGGCTTCCAATCCTTCCAGTACCGCAAGCTGGAGTTCCTGCTCGGCAACAAGAATGCCGACACCATCCAGGTTTTCGCGCATGACCGCGCTGTCCACGACGATCTTCTGCGCGCGCTCCACGCGCCCAGTCTCTATGACGAGTTCCTCCGCTACCTGGCGCGCCGTGGCTACAACATTCCTGTCACGTGCCTCGAGCGCGACTGGTCTACGCCGCACATTCGCAACGAAGCGCTTGTCGACATCTTCCGCGAGATCTATCGCCACGCAAAGCAGCACTGGGAGGCCTACGAAATGTGCGAGAAGCTCGTCGACATGGAGGAGTACTTCCAGCTCTGGCGCTTCCGCCATCTCAAAACCGTCGAGCGTATCATCGGCTTCCGCCGCGGCACCGGAGGCTCCTCCGGCGTCGGCTTCCTCCGCCAGGCGCTCGAGCTCACCTTCTTCCCCGAGCTGCTGGCGTCGCGTACCGAAGCTCCCAAAGATTCCTCGCCCACCGAGGCGCCACAACAATGACTATCGTCGAATCGGTCGCAGCCCTCGGCCCCGGCTCGCTTACAGAGGACGCGCTCCGCCGCCACATCTTTCCGCTCTTCTCCCGCACACTTGCCGCGCCCGGCATCTATCTCGCAAACCACTCTCTCGGCCGTCCCCTCGACCAGACCGAAGAAGACCTCCGCGAAGGCTTTGCGCAGTGGCAGACGAAACTCCACAATGCCTGGGACCCGTGGCAGGAAGAGGAGCAGCAGCACCGCGCACGCATCGCGCAGCTCATCGGCGCGCCGCGCCCCGATTGCATCATCCCCAAAACCTCTGCCGGACAAGGGCTCCGCACCGTCCTGAACGCACTGCCACATCGAGCCAATGACGTTCCGCGAGTCCTCACCACCACCGCCGAGTTCGACTCCGTTGACATCATCCTCAAGCAGTACGCCGCCCTCGGCCGTATCCGTTTGCAAACCGTTTCGTGCCACGCACCCGACGGCACCATCGACCTTGCGCCACTCATCGGAAGCGTTCCGAAAGCGGACTTAGTCATCGTCTCGCAAGTCCTCTTCTCCACCGGACAGGTCCTGCCCGATCTCGATCGCCTCGCGGATGCCTGTCATCAACACGACGCACGCCTCTTCGTCGATGCTTACCACGCGATCGGTGTACTGGCCGTCAACGTCGCCGCCATGCGGGCGGATTTCGTAATCGGTGGCAGTTACAAATACCTGCGCGGTGGCCCCGGCGCGGCCTTCCTCTATATCTCACCTGATGCTCTGCAGAGCGGCCTTCAGCCTATCGATATCGGCTGGTTCGCCAAAGAGAAGCCATTCTTCTATGAGCGCCCCAACCCGCCCAGCTTCGCCCCCGGCGGCGACGCCTTCCTCGAATCCACGCCGCCCGTCCTGACCTACTATCAGGCGCGCGCCGGCCAGCAGCTCACACTCGCGCTCGGTGTCGA
>JAUTWX010000320.1 GCA_030838385.1 Acidobacteriaceae bacterium | reverse complement strand
AAGTCGCGCAGCGGGGTGAAGTCGCGGAGTGTGGAGGAGTGGCTTTTCATTTTGCACCTCGCACGACAGCACGCGTTCCGGGCTGCACAGCCGGCGTAGGATCGCGCTCCCAGTGTTCGATGCGGGTGAGCGCTTCGATCAGTTGTGGGCCCATCACTTCGATCTCGCTGCGGTGGTGCGCTGCAAGCTTGTGGAGCAGGCGCGCACCCCTGGAGGTGACGCGCAGCAGGACGCGGCGGGCGTCGCTCTCGTCGGCGGTGCGCTCCAGCAGGCCTTCCTCCACGGAGCGGTTTGCGAGCTCGACCAGGCTGTTGTGCCGCAGTCCGAGTCGCTCGGCCGCATAGGCGATGGTGGGAACTGCGCCAGCGGGCGCTCCGGCGATTTGCAGCAGCAGTTGGTGCTGCTGTGGCTGCAAACCAGCATTGTGAGCGGCCTGCTCACTGAATTGCACGAAGGTGCGAAGCCGATAGCGAAATTCGGCCAGCCGTTCGATGAGGCCGGCCGAGGAGTGTCTTTCCTCTTTCATAAATTATGTCGTATCACGACATATTAATTTCTGGATGCCGCCGCGCCCTACACCGGCAGCGTTCTGCTAGGGTGACCGCATGCTGCGCGCCTTCGCCTTCCTCTGCACGCTGATCTTGTTGCTTCCCGCCGTGGCGGAGTACGCGCCGGCAAACGCCAAGTGGAATCAGCCGGTGCCGCCCTTTCGCATCGCGGACAACCTGTATTACGTCGGCGCTGAGGGCGTGGCGTCGTATCTGATCATCACGCCGGCGGGCGACATCCTGATCGACACCGGCTTCCGCGAGACAGTGCCGCTGGTGGAGGCGAGCATTCGCAAGCTGGGCTTTCGGGTTTCGGAGGTTCGTATTCTGCTGATCAGCCATGGCCACTTCGACCACGCAGGCGGCGTGGCGGCGATGAAGGCGGCCACGCACGCGCGGCTGCTGGTGAGTCCAGCGGAGGCCCCGATGCTGGAGCATGGCGACAAAGACGACTTTGCATGGGGCGATAAGTATGCGTATCCGCCGGTGAAGCCGGATGGCCTGCTGAAGGATGGACAACCGGTGACGCTGGGCGGAGTGGCGCTGACGCCGCATTTCACTCCGGGGCACACCAAAGGCTGTACCACGTGGACGATGACGGTGCATGATCGCGGACAGTTGCGACACGTGGTCTTCGCCTGCAGTCTTTCCACACCGGATTATCAGGTGGTGAACAATCCGAAGTATCCGAATATGCAAAACGATCTTGCGGCGAGCTTCGCCACCATGCGCGCATTGCCGTGCGACATCTTCCTGGCCGCGCATCCCTGGGAGTTCGAGTTGGATCGCAAGCGCGCAGCGCTCGCGGCCGATCCTAACGCGGGGCAGAATCCCTTCGTTGATCCGGCGGGTTATCGTGCGTATATCGATCGATCGGAAGCGGCGTTGCAAGAGCGAGTTGCACAGCAGACCAAGGCGGCACGCGGCGGTTCCTAAAATGAGGCGATTGGCCGTCGTATACTACGGATATGTCTATCGTGCGCAACATCGCCGGCGTAGCCAAGGGCATGTCGATCACCTTCGGCGAGATGTTCAAGCCGACCGAAGTGGAGAACTATCCAGACGGGCCGGGGCCGAACAGGGGCGCGCACTTTCAGGATCGCTATCGTGGCGCGCACGTGCTGCAGCGCGATGAGAATGGCCTGGAGAAGTGTGTGGCCTGTTTTCTGTGCGCGGCGGCCTGCCCCTCCAACTGCATTTACATCGAAGCGGCGGAGAACACGGAAGAAAAGCGCATCTCCAGCGCGGAGCGGTACGCGAAGGTCTACAACATCGACTACAACCGCTGCATCTTTTGCGGATATTGTGTCGAGGCCTGCCCCACGGATGCGATCACCCACGGACATGGCTTCGAGCTGGCGACGCTGAACGCCACGAATCTGATCTATCGCAAGGAAGACATGCTGGTGCCGCAGATTGCATTGCCGGGCGAGGCGCAGTCGGATTCGATCAAGTAGCCTCTGCGTCTCAATCCGATCTAGTATTCTGCCTGCTCGCCCTTGGCCGGGATGGAAGTTGGCACACCCGGGGTGCCAGAGTAGGTGACGAGGAGAACGACGGGTTCATCGCCGGTCTCGCCGCGATGAATGTCGTTTACGGATTCGGCGAAGGCCTCTCCCTGATGAAAGACCCTCGTTTTGCCGCTGACCTTGTCGTGCACCGTAAGCTTTCCTGACAGCACATAGGCCGCGTTCGGGAATGGATGGGTGTGCCACGGCAACCTGGTATGCGGTGCAAGCGTCAGCTTGAGCATGGTGAGTTCCGGGCGGCTGGTCGGGTAGTGTGTATACGCGTCGCCGTTCCAGGAATGGTCGGCCTGCAATAGAACCTCCCGCTGAGCGGCAGCAACTGTATCCGCTCCACTCTGGGCATAGGCGCTCGACAGACTCGGCAGAGATGCTGCGGCGATGATGACCGTGAGTGCAATGCGATTGCGAATCATGTAGTCGTCTCCATGGTGCTT
Organism: Acidobacteriaceae bacterium; assembly: GCA_030838385.1. GTDB lineage: Bacteria > Acidobacteriota > Terriglobia > Terriglobales > Acidobacteriaceae > KBS-83. Next base: position 6,005 of record JAUTWX010000320.1, on the reverse strand, counting down.
TAGGTAGGCGTCTTGAGCAGCAGGTAGCCTCCAGCGAGGCCGAAGAGCAGATCGGGCGACCAGGCGGCGAGAAACGCGGGCAGCATGTTTACGTTGCCCATGGCTTCGAATGTCCCGGCCACGACCCAGTAGGCGATAGCGACGCCGATGGCAGCGGCGATGCCGGTGAGCGAGCCGCGCTTACCCATAAAGAGCGCGAAGGGCACTGCCAACACGGCCATGATGAGCGTGATGAGCGGATAGGCGATCTTGTGATCGAGCTGCACGCGCAGCCGCATGGTGTCGAAGCCGCTCTGCCGCAGGTCGTGGATGTAGCGTGAGAGCTCGATGAAATTCATCTCCGACGACTGGCGGTTCTCCTTCTTGAAATAGGAAGGCGGCTCGGTCACGGTGGCGAATGTGCTGAGGGAGAAGCGGTCGTAGCTGCTGACGGCTTCTCCCTGAAAGTGCCGGTCCCAGCCGTCTTCGAAGATCCACTGATTCAGGTGCCCATCCCAATGCGCGGTATCCGCAGAGATGCGCCGGGTCAGAGAGAAGTTCTCCGGATCGAATTCGAAGACAGAGATGTTGGCGAAGCGGTTATGGTCCGGATCGAAGAACTGATAGTAGTAGATACGGCCGGGTTTGCCCGGCTCCTGCTCGCCGAAGATCCACTGCCGGTCTGGACGCAGGAAGGTTTGCGCGGGTTTGCCCTTGATGACGCTGAGCAGCGACTCCTGGCGGCGATTCGCGCCGGGCAAGTAGCTCTCATCGAAGAGGAACAGGCCCACCGCAAGCACAGCCGCAATCACCAGCACCGGCACGATGACACGGTAGATGCTGATGCCCGTGGCCTTCATCGCGGTCAGCTCGCTGGAGCGATTCAGGACGCCGAATGTCACAAGTACGGCGACGAGTACGCCCAGCGGCATCAGGGTATAGACCATGCTGGGAATGAGGTTGAAGAGATATGCGCCGACCGTGACCAGAGGGGTGCGGTTGCGGATGATGTCGCCCAGCCGCTCGAAGAAGGTGAAGACCAGCATGAGCAGCACGAAGGTCAGCAGCACCATGGCGAAGGTGGCCAGGAATTCGCGCAGCACGTAGTCGTCCAGGATGAGTGGAAAGCTGCGGCGGCCGGAGCGCTCGTGGCGGTGGAGTTGATCCGGGCGAAGGAGGCGAGGCAATGGCAGACGCTTGCCCGCGCCGGTACCGCTGAAGCTGAATGCGAAGGGCGCCATGCCGCCGCGGCTAAGCTGCCGCAGCAGAATGAAGCCAAAGATAGCGAAGATGATGTTTGCCGCCCACACGCCCAGGAAGGGGCTGATCTTGCCCTGCCGCGCCAGAGAAACGCCGGTCAGCGAGAGGAAGTAGTAGACGAAGACCAGCGCGATGGTGGTGACGAAGCCGGCGCTCTTGCCGCCTCGCCGGGAAGCGAGTCCGAGCGGAACGCCGACCAGCATCAGGACGAAGCAGGAGGCGGGAAAAGCAAAGCGTTTGTGGAACTCGATGCGATACCAGCGCCCGTCGCCGCCCTGGGACTTCCGGAATAGCTCCGGTGTCGACATGGCCAGCACGGGCGCATCCGCGTGGCCGATGTGCGTGTCTTCCTGATTGCCGATCTGTAGCGGAAGGTCGGCTTCGGCGAAGGTGGAAACGGAGTACTGATTCGGGTCGTTGGCAACGAACTCGTGGCGGGTGCCATTGCGGAGCCCCATGCGCAATTGGCCATCGCCGCCATTCACCACGGTGGCCTGCGCGGCGGTGAGGATGAGCGGTGAGGCGGGATTGGTCAGATCGGCCAGGAAGACGCGCTGCCACTGCGATGCTCCCGTGGAGGGCCGCACATTCTGCACGTAGAGCACATAGTTTTTGAAGTCTTCATAGAAGACGCGCGGCTGAATCTCGAAGGAGGCCTGGGAAGTCTTGAGCGCATTTTCGAGCTCGAGCAGCGCTTCTGCCGCCTTGGGGGCGAGATAGAGCGAGGTGAGCAGCGAAATGCCCCAGGCCAGAACAGCGAACAGCGAGACAATGCCGACGAAGCGCCAGACGCCGATGCCAGCGGCGCGCATCGCGGTGATCTCGCTGTCTGCAGCGAGACGGCTGAGCCCCAGCAGCACGCCGACCAGCACGGCCATGGGGATGGTGTAGCTGAAGGTGTTGGGCAGCGTGAACAGGAAGATCTCGCCCACGCTGGCCAGCGAGGCGCTTTCGCGCACTACCAACTGAAGGATCTGGCCGAGATCGCGCATGAAGAGCACGAAGGTGAACAGCGCACCGCCGATGAGGGCATGCGAGATCACTTCGCTCAGGATGTAGCGTCTTAGGATGCGCACGGCAGTCGGCCTGCGGCTAGTTTACAGGGTGCTTGCCGCACGGGCGGGTGCGCTTTCGGCGCGACTTGCCGGGTTCGCTCCGTTGTCGCTCACGCCGGAATTTGCGGGTGAACTGGCTGAAACCGTCTAGCGCGCGTGGCGCCGTACGGCATTAGCGCGCGTGGCGATAGACCAGGTCCAGCAGCTCGTCATACATGGCATTGGCGCTGTCGCCACCGTTGCGGATCGCCATGGTGGCGCAGTGCTCCAGATGATTGCGCATGAGCAGGCGGCTCACACCGCGCAGCGCCTCCTGCACGGACGCGATTTGCACCAGGATGTCGGCGCAGTAGCGCTCCTGATCGACCATCGACTCGAGTCCGCGCACCTGTCCGGCAATGCGGCGCAGCCGGCGGACGGCGGCAGCCTTGAGCTCGGGATCCACGGCGACAGCCAGCTTTTCATCGCTCTCGGATACGGTGTTCTGTGCCGGTGATTTCTGTGCGGCGCGCGTTTTGTTTTGCCTCATGCTGCCCTCCAACGCCGCAGGCGCAGGCTGTTCAACAACACACTGACCGAGCTCAGCGCCATCGCCGCGGCGGCCACTGCCGGCGAGAGCAGGATGCCGAAGGCGGGGAAAAGCACGCCGGCGGCGAGGGGTACGGCGAGCAGGTTGTAACCCGCAGCCCAGCCCAGGTTCTGCTTCATGATGCGGCGGGTGGCGCGCGCCAACTTCAGAGCGGCCACCATGGCGGAAAGATCGCTGTGCAGCAGGATGGCGTCGCCGGCCTCGCGCGCCAGCTCGGTGCCCGTTCCCATGCCGATGCCGGAGTCCGCCTGCGCGATGGCGGCGGCATCGTTGATGCCGTCGCCGACCATGAGGACGCGTGCTCCTCTGCGCTGGAGCTCGCGGATGCGTTCGAGCTTCTGCTCCGGTGAGAGCCCGGCGTAGACCTCGCGGATGCCGAGTGTGTCTGCGAGTGGCTGCGCGGCGACGGCGGTGTCGCCGGTGAGCATTACCACTTGCAGATGCAACTCGCCAAGTGCGCGTAAAGCAGCGACAGCATCCTCGCGGAGCGCATCGCGACAGAGGAGAGTGCCCACGTACGCGCCAGCTTGAGTGATGTGCAGGCTCGTTGAGCCGGATTCCACTGGAAGCTCGGGGATGGCGATGCCGTGTTCCTGCAAGAGGCGTGTGTTGCCGGCAAAAACGCTCGCGCCATTCACCGTAGCTTCGAGCCCGCGGCCGGGCTGTGCCTGAAATTCCTGGATGGGTAGAAGCGTAAGTCCTCGTGATTCGGCGGCATGAAGGACGGCGCGAGCCAGTGGGTGCTCGGAGCGCTGTTCGGCAGAGGCGGCGAGTTGCAGCAGCCGGTCTTCTGTCCAGCCGGGAGCCGGCAGCACGGCAATGACGCTCGGTTTGCCTTCGGTCAGCGTGCCGGTTTTGTCGAGCAGAACAGTATCCACATGGGCCAGGCGTTCCAGCGCCTCGCCGCCTTTGAAGAGCACGCCGAGCTGCGCGCCGCGTCCGATGGCGACGGTCAAAGCTGCGGGCACGGCAAGGCCCATCGCGCAGGGACAGGCGACGACCAGCACGGCGACGGCGATCGCAAAAGCGCGGCTGACATCGAAGAAGGACCAGATCGCGAAGGTGGCAACGGCGAGCACGATGATGGTGGGCACGAAGATGCCGCTGACGCGGTCTGCCAGTTGCTGCATGGGCGCGCGTGAGGACTGCGCCTGTTCGACCAGGCGCAGGATCTGGCCCAGGCGGCTCTCTGCGCCGATGGCGGTGGCGCGGTATTCCAATGCGCCGTCGTAGTTCAGTGAGCCGGCGATGAGAGTGTCTCCGGCGGATTTCGCGACCGGCTGCGATTCGCCGGTGAGCAGGGACTCATCCACGCTGGTGACGCCGCGAAGCACGATGCCGTCGACGGGCACGCGCTCGCCGGGACGCAGGATGACGACATCGTCCGGCAGGACAGTGGCTGTGGGAACACTCAACTCGCGGCCGTCTTTGACGATGCGAGCCTGTGAAGGCTCGAGCTCTGCGAGAGTGCGGACGGCGTCCAGCGCACGCTTGCGCGCGCGCGTCTCCATCCAGTTGCCGAGCAGCAGAAATCCGAGAATGAAGAGCACCGAGTCGTAATAGAGATCGGGGCGGATGTGGTGGCGCACGAGCAATGCAGGCCAGAGCGTGGCCGCCGCAGAATAGCCGAAGGCCGCGAGGGTGCCCAGCGCGACCAGCGTGTGCATGTTGGTGCTGCGGTGGCGCGCCGCTCGCCAGGCGCGCTGGTAGACGGGCGCTCCAGCGGTCACCATGCCGAGCAGCGTCACGATACCCAGAGTGATTGGGCCCAGCATGACGGCGCGTGCGGTGCTGTGGGCTGGCTGCATACTCAGCACCATGACGACGATGGCTGCCGCGATGGTCAGCAGAGCGGTCGGGAGGAGCCGGCGCTCTGCTGTGGGAGCGGTGTTGGCCTCGCGCTGCGAAGAGTTTTGGTCCGAGCCGGCCTGCAAAGGCAGCGTCGCTTCGTAGCCCGCATCGCCGACAACTGCCACCAAGTCGCGCAACGAGGACTGTGCCGGCTCGTACATCACGCGCGCGGAGTGGGCCAGCAGATTGACGGTCGCGTCGAGCACGCCGGGCGCCGCTCGCAGCGAGCGCTCCACATGCGTCTGGCAGGCCGCGCAGGTCATGCCTTGGATAGGCAGGACGATTGTTTCTACTGTCGTCTCGGCCGGTGCGGTCGCGACTGCCGTTGCCTGGGGCGTTTCTGTTGCGGATGAGCTATTCGACAAGATGCGCCTCGAATCCGGCCTTGTGGATCGCAGCCAAATACGCATCCGGTGCGGGTGCATCTCCGTGGAGCCGCGCTGCGCCGACCCGCACCTCATCTACCTGCGTGCCTGGCACCTGGTTCAGCGCGCGGGTGACGCGCTGGACACATGCCCCACAGTGCATGCCATCGATCTGGAAGGACAGCTCCTTCATATACCCCTACCCCCTATGGCTATAGGATGCGGTTTCCGGGCTCAGGATGCAAGTGGTCAGGCGGAATCCTGCGAGCTCGGCTGCGGGTCGAAGCGATAGCCGACGCCGCGCACGGTCCTGAGAAAGACTGGAGTTGCCGGATCGTCTTCGATATAGCGGCGCAGGCGCACGATGAAGTTGTCGATGGCGCGCGTGTCCGTGTCCTCGCGCATGCGCCATACCTGCTCCAGCAGCTCCTTGCGCGGAATGCTGCGCCCCTGATGCCGCACCAGATAGCGCAGCAGATCGGTCTCCATGACGGTGAGGCGAGTGCTGCGGCCGTCGACGCGCAGCTCGAGCGCGGCGAAGTCGATGGTGCGTCCGGCAAAGGAGTATGGCGCCTCCACTTCCGCGGGCACGATGGTATCGTGCTCCCGCCGCTGCCACGCCCAGCGTCGCAGCAGTCCGTGCAAGCGTGCCAGCAGGATCGACAGATCGAAGGGCTTGGGCAGGTAATCATCGGCGCCGGCGGCGAATCCGCGCAGCACATCCTCGGAGCGGCCCCGCGCCGTCAGCATCAGGACCGGCGTGCGGTCCTCGCGCTCGCGCAACTGCTCCACCACGGAGAAGCCGTCGCAGCCGGGCAGCATCACGTCGATCAGCATGACATCGATGGCGGCGTCCGGGGCGGCGGCGAGCTCGAGCGCGGTTTCACCATCGGGCGCAATGCTGGC
>JAUTWX010000315.1 GCA_030838385.1 Acidobacteriaceae bacterium | reverse complement strand
GCGAGCACGCCATAGAGGCCGGTGATGACCATCAGGGCGGCCAGGGCGGCGAAGGCCCCAGTGATGAACAGGCCGAGCCGGTTGGTGAAGTCGCTTTTATCCACCGTCTCCTTCAACGTTTCGAAGTTGTCGAGCGCGTAATCGGGCGCCTGCTCATGAAAGACAGCGCGGGCAATGGGCGCGACGGCAACATCGCCGCGCGTCTTGACCAGAATGTTCACGATGGTCTTCAGCAGCGCGGGATAGAAGAGGGATGTTGTAGGGATCTGCTGGTAGGGGAGGTACAACATCGGGCCTGCCGGCTTGCCGATAGCCGCATCCTTCTGATCGGCAAGCACGCCAACGATGGTGTAGAGCTGGATCATGCCAGTGTCTTTGCCGCCCAGATTGATCTGGTGGCCGAGCGGGTCGCGCTCCTTGAAGACCTTCCGGGCGAGCGCTTCGTTGATGACGATGACATAGGGCGCGGTGGCAGTATCGCTTTCGCTGATCATGCGGCCGCGCAGCAGCGGCGTGCCCAGCAGGCGCGCGTAGTCCGGGCTGGCCGCCGACATGTGCGCCTCGTAGTTGTGCGCGTCGTCCTCCGGTTCGCCATGGATGCGCAGGCTGGTCCCCATGCTGATGCCGGAGAGCGGAGGTGCGGTGACGAGCGCGGCATCCTCGACGCCCGGCGCATTGCGCAGGCGATCGAGCATGGGCCTGTACGTGCTCACAGCGACCGAGACAGGTGCGTTGTTGGTATCGGCAGAGACGGCCATGTTGGAGAAGCCGGCGGCATCTGCGGGCATCACGGTGAAGCCGGTGATGCGCTCGGTAGTGAAGCCGAGATCGGTGTGCTGCAGGTTCCAGAGCGTATGGAGGAGCAGCCCGGTGGCGATGAGCAGCAGGGTAGAGAGCGCGACCTCGCCGATGACGAGAGCGTGGGTGAGCTTGTTGCTGACGCTGCGCGTCCCCAACCCGCGCGATGCCGTCTGCAGGGCACGCTGCGGATGGGTGCGGGCGACCAGAATTGCGGGGAGTATGGACGAGAGCAGCGTCGTGAGGGTTGCGATGGCGGCGAGGATGAGGATGATGGTCCAGTCCAGCGTGATCGACTCCGCGCGCGGAACGGTATCCACCGGCAGGGATTGGATGCCGCGCAGCATGAGCCAAGCGAGCGCGATGCCGATAGCGCAGCCGAGAGCCGAGAGCAGGCCGCCTTCGACCAGCATGCCGCGAATCAGACGGCCCCGCGGCGCGCCCAGCGCGGAGCGGACCGCAAATTCCTGCTGCCGCCCCAGGCAGCGCGCGATCATGAGGTTGGCAACGTTCGCGCAGGCGATGAGCAGCACCATGCCCAGCGCGGCGACCAGCCCGAGGAAGACCGGCCGGACCTGGCCGGTGACTGTCTCGAGGTAGGGAATGGCATGCAGAGAGAAGTCGGCGTGCAGTTTCTTCGGATTCGCCGCCTTCAGGGTGCGCGTTGTGCGGTCAAGCTCCGCCTGTGCCTGCGTGAGCGTGACCTCGGGCCGCAGCTGGCCCAGGATGTAGTCAAAGTGATAGCCGCGTTCGTTGAGCATCAGCGGCGTGGGCTGCATGGGCAGCCAGATGCCCTTGCGAATGTCATTCCCCATCGGCTCCGGGAAGCGGAATGCGGCCGGCATCACTCCCACCACCGTACGGGACTGGTTGTTCACCCGAATGCTCTGCCCGATGATGGCAGGATTGGCGTGAAAGGCCTCGCGCCATAGTCCTTCGGAAAGCAGGACGACCTTCGGGCCGTTCTGTTCACCTTCCTGCTCGGTGAAGGTGCGGCCCAGCAGCGGCTGCACGCCAAGCATGGAGAAGATGTTTGGGCTGACGTTTGGAGAGACGACCGTCGTGGGCGCGACATCGCCCTGAGGATTGCTTTGGACGACCGCAGATGCAGGCGCCGACGCCGTGGCATTGCTTTCGACGACGCCGATGTCTTCCGAATAAATAGCCACGCGGGAGAAGGAATGCGTGGTCTGGTCGCGGACATCGCGATAGTTCAGCCACGAGGTGGCGGTGTGCTGAGCGTCATTGGTCGTATTGATGACTACGAGGCGGCCGGCGTCGGCGTAGGGCAGGGGCCGCAGCAGCACATCCTCCGCCACAGTGAACATGGCGGTATTGGCGCCGATGGCCAGCGCCAGGGTGATCACCGCCAGGGCGGCAAAACCGGGAGAGAGACGGAACTGGCGGACCGCCTGGCGCAGATCCTGAAGCAAACCGGACATCGCTGAACCTCCAGACAAAGCATACGGGCAGAAGGCTTTTCAACTGCACGCAAGGAGCCGCCGCGATATTCCCGACGCAGGGTGGATTAGCGGCGCGGGAGGATCGGGAGTGTCCGTCCCCGACCTGAGGTGTCCGGAAGTGAACAGCCCAGCGATGGATTCAAGCAGAAGAAAGGGCGTTATCGGCGACAATGTCGCCTGAGGACGCGAACGAATGCTCTTCTTTGGTCCAGCGACGACCGCGCTGCACGAAATCAAGAATTCGGATTATGTGCGCTTCTCGGTGCTCGCACTTTCTTCGATCTTCTTCCTGGTGGATCCGTTTGCGGCCATCGGGACTTTCATGGCGATCACCGCGGGCGAGGACAAGAAAAGCCGCGGCCGCACGGCGCGGCGTGGCGCGGTCACCTGCTTCATCGTGCTGACCAGTTTCGCGCTGATCGGCAAGCTGATCTTCCGGATGTTCGGGATTACGCTGCCGGCATTTGAGATCGCCGGCGGACTGATTTTGCTCTTGATCGGCATCGACATGCTGGAAGCGAAGCGGTCGCCAACACAGGAATCTTCCGGCGAGACGGAAGAGGCGGCGGCGAAGGATGACGCAGGAATCATGCCACTGGGCATACCGATGCTCAGTGGCCCGGGCGCGATCTCGAGTGTGATGGTACTGGTGGGACAAGCGGCGAAGCTGTGGGAGTGGGTGGCCATCCTGGGGTCGATCGCGATCACCGCATGGGCGAGCTACGGCGTACTGGTAGGCGCAGACCGCATCCGCAAGGTGATGGGCGATACTGGCATCCGCATCCTGGTGCGCATCATGGGATTGCTGCTGGTGGCGCTGGCGGTGCAGTTTTTTGTGAATGGGCTGACCGACCTGGGCGTCATCGCACGGCAATAGATATGCTGGATCGGCAATCAGTTGGCGCGCTCGACCTGGTAAAGATAGAGCTGTTTGCCGGCGACGTAATTATCCAGCGCATCGTAGGTGCGAATCAGTGAGAGTCTGCGTCCCGCGGCTGCGAAGTCCGCTTCCCTGTCGGCGGAGGCCGGGCCCAGGGTCAGGAACAAGGCGGGATCCTCCTTGGCGATACGAGTGCTGCGCGGCAAGACGCCGAAGCCGTCGTCCCTGGGCTGGATCTTCGCGTAAAGCGCCATGGTGTAGGCGAAATCGCCCATCAAGACAGCCGAGGGCCTATCGGCAATCTGCGCGGCAATGGAATCGGCCGTGGCCTGAAGCGTGTACTGCGGATGTGCGAGCTGCGCGGCCATCTCCACGATGCCGACCAGCGTCGCGGCCGCCAGCAGTCCATAGAGCAGCCGTCCGGCAGCGAGCGAGGAGCGCAGGGCATGCTCCGCAAACAGGACGCTCAATGCCGCGAAGGGAAACAGCGGATTCAGCAGGTATCGCGGCGGGAAATACGCAACCATGCTGGAGACGAGCAGATCGCCGATAAGCCAGAGTCCAAAAATCACAGCCAGCGGCTCGTCACGCCGATGACGCAGGCGATTGCGAAAGAAGAAGAGACCGATGACGAAGGCTGCAGAGAGGGGCAACTCGAAGTAGCGGATGGACGCGAGGATATAGGCCAGGTTGTGCAGCCATGCGAGCGGCGAGTGAACCGCGCGGGCCACTATGTTGACCTGCCGGTAGTAGCGATGGTCTGCAGGGAACCTGGTCGCGATGACATAGGCGAACGGCATCAAGAGAGTGCCTGCTCCGGCGAAAGCGCTGATGCCGAGCGGCAGCCAGCGGGTGCGTGTGCGATAGAGCAGGAAGACAGCGGAGAGCGGCAGCAGGGCAAACAGTGCCGTCAGCTTGGTCATGACGGCACATGCGAGGCAGAGTCCGGCTGCGTAGGCGAGCAGAAGGCTTGTTCTGCGGCAGGCCAGCGTTGCGAGCAGCAGAGACGCCAGCACGAAGAACGTCCAGGCGGATTCCAGGATCGCCATGCGGCTGAACGAGAATGCTAGAAAGTTCGCCGATAGGATGAGCGCGGTCCACGCCGCAATCTGATCTGAGTGCGCCCGCCGGGTTGGACGCCATTGTTCGATGAACAGGTAAAACAGGAGGACCGACGCTGCAAAGAATCCGATCTGGAGACTCCTGGCGAGTGCGATATTGACCCCTTCCGCTTGGAACAGCGGGTGAAGAAGGGCAGACCAGAGCGGTGCGTCGACGGCGAGATTGAATTGGCCAGGGAGGTACCAGTGTCCATAGCGCGCCGCGGCTATGGCACCGGTGCTATCCAGGCCCTCGTCGGTGTAAAGATCCGAAGAGGGGTCGTGTCCGAAGAGCAGGGCCACACGCGGCGCCGGATCGGCGCGGAGGCATACCCAGTGAAGTGCCAGCAGGATGGTTGCAAGAGTGAGAAAAATGGCCTTCGCATGCCACCGCTTGAACATGAGCGAAGATTGCGGGCGAACCGCTCAAAAGTCAAACCAGGGCGGCGTACGGCGTTGAAGGAGGTCGAAACGTGATCGAAAAGCAGAAACCTTCGGGAGCGGCATCGAAAGAGAAGGTATGAAGCATTGGACGAAGCACGGCCTGCTGGCGGCCCTGTTGCTGCTGGTACCGCTCCAGGGGTGGGCGCGATATGTTCCCCACCCCTGTAAGAACGCCTTCACCGAGCAGCAGGAGATTACGGAAGGGCAGAAGGCGGCGCGCGCGGTGTATCAGCAAATGCCGGTGCTGCCGGAATCGGATCCAGTGAGTCAGTATATGCAGCAGCTTGGCATGCGGCTGGCAGCGTACGCGCCGGGATACAAGTGGCCTTACAACTTCCACGTCGTGAACGTCGAGGACATCAACGCCTTCGCGCTGCCTGGCGGGTCCATTTTCGTGAACGTGGGCACAATCCAGGCGGCGGAGACAGAGGCGCAGCTTGCCGGGGTGATGGCCCACGAGATCTCGCACGTGGCGCAGCGGCACTCCACCTGCAACATCACGAAACAACGCACGCCGAGCCTGCTGGCGGGGCTGGGGCAGATCGCGGCTGGTATTGCGCTGGGGGGAGCGGCAGGTGCCGTGGTCCAGCAGGGCATTGGCATGACCGCGGGGCTGTCGTTTCTCCGTATGTCGCGCGAGAGCGAGAAGCAGGCCGATCTGATGGGAACCGACATCCTCTACGACGCGGGCTACGATCCGCGGGCGCTCCCGCAGTTCTTCGAGGTGATCCAGGGCAAGTATGGCGAAGGCGGCTCGCAGTTTCTGAGCGACCATCCCAATCCAGGTAACCGTGTCGGTTACGTTAACGATGAAATCGATACCTTGCCGCACCGTGCGAATTATGTGAAGACCAGCGCGGAGTTCACGCGCATCAAGAAGAACGTGGCCGGCATGCACCCCTTCACCGCCAAGCAGGTGGCGAGCGGAGTGTGGAAGCAGCAGGGCGGCAACGCAGCGGCGTCACCGATGGCGCGGTTGACTGAGTCCCAATGGGCCCCGCAGGGGAGCTGGCAAACGCTTCAGGGAGACGGCTTCAGCATTGAGTACCCGGGAAACTGGAAGAGCGCGAGTTCCGGTCAAATGGCGCTGATCGCACCTCCGGCCGGCGTGGGCCCACAGAACGAAGTTGGTTACGGCATGTTGAGCGGCAGCTTCCAGCCACAGCAGTTGGGAGAAATATCTGCGGAAACCGATCAATTGGTGGCGCAACTGAAGCAGCAGAATCCGCACATGGAGCCGAGCGGGGCGTCCGATGTGGTGGTGAACGGCGTGCGCGGTCGCTCGCTCGAAGCAACCAACAGCGGCGCCGCCGGCGGCGGCACGGAGCGCGACTGGTTGGTAGCGTTGCCCGAGCCGAGCGGCACATTGCGCTATGTGATCTTTGTGGCGCCGGATGCGGATTTCCAGGCGCTACGGTCGATCTACGAGCGTATGTTGCAGACGCTGAAGCTGATACAGAAATGAGTCTGGAGGGCTTTGAGGGCTCGATTTCAACAGCTGTTCAGGAATTTTCAACAGCGGTCAGGTTGCGTTCCTCGAGAGGTCCGGATAGTATCCGAATTGCTGCAAGTGAGTGAGCGGAGTGCGACGGCGAGTGATTGTGCCGGAAGCAAGATCTCTGGTACACTACGTAAGCAGTCGCAAGGAAGCTGGATTTCAGGATTGGCCGTGTGGCCGACGTGATCGAAGTCCAAGCGTAATGTTCGCCGGGCAAGAGCCCCAAACACCGAACATCTCCTGCAGTAGGCAGACGGGTTTGAATGCCCGCTGACGGCCTTAATGGGCCACTCCCCGCTTGAGAGCGATACGGAGCTACGATCTTTTAGAGTTTTGTGCTGCGCGCTTCGAGAGGCTGGCGAAATAATCCTGAGATTGGGATTGACGCTCTCAAAACACTTAAGATAGTGTTGGCAAGTGCGCGTAAACCGGTTCTGAGCTGCACTGAGTGCAGCGAAGAGTCGAACAGCACGCAAGTTCGAGGGCCTGCGACGGATTCGTCGTAGATCTCGATCCAAAAGCGGCCCGCTCAGGCGGATACCGTTGAGGATCTTTGACAATCAGGTTGAACGTGCCAGTCGTGAGAGATCAGCA
>JAUTWX010000294.1 GCA_030838385.1 Acidobacteriaceae bacterium | reverse complement strand
AGTGGGAGTGCTGCCTGAAGAACGCCGAAGACGGCGCGCGCGAAGGCGCCGCATTCATCCGCGACCACATCATCCCCGTCACCGAAAAAGCCTTCGATGACTTCGCCGCCACCGACATCAGCCAACAGACCCTCAACCGCATCCTGGGCCTCGGCTGACAATCCGGCGCATCGCTTCGCGCCCCGGCGCCATCCTAAACCGACAGGAGATACGCGTGGCGAACCCATCCAATGCAAAAGACAACAACGAGCCGCAGGTGCTGCTCATCGCGCAGGTGCGAGCACACCTGGTCACCGGCGAATCCTTTGACCTGCTGCCCATCAAGCATGATCAGGATGTAGAGAGTGAAGTCGAGTCGCTCGTCGAAAGCTGGTCGCAGTCTGGTTTCCTCGTCCACGGCCGCTTCATCTATCCCTGGCATCAGGTGAAGCACGTCGAAGTAACACAGGTGGAAGAGATGCCTATGGAATTAGCGCACCAGCGCTACCCGGAGTTCTACGGAGCCGAGCGAGCCCGCGCGCAGGAAGACTTCTGGCGCACCCGCGGCCAGACTGAAAAGGCAGAGAAGCAAGAAGCTGGCACCCCGTCCCCCTAAAAAGAACGCTGGCGTAAAGGATCGCTTCACGCCAGCCGGTACACCGATTCTGCACCTCGTTACATCTGCCCCGACGCGCTCGAGCTCAGCCACTGCTTCAGATTGGCGCTCTGCTCCGCGCGCAGGTCCACGCAATCGTTGATGGAGTTCTGCGACCGTGTCAGCGCGTTGGCCGAAGCCGCCACCTTGTGCGTAGTGAAGAAATCCTTCACCTGGTCACGCTGCTCCGCCGTGCAGAAGGCGCCCGTCGAACCCACCAGATAGCCCCCGGTGAACATGGTGAACTGCGACTTCACCTTCGCCCAGTTGTCCTCGATGTACTTCCAGGTCGTGTCCTGTGTGTTAGGACTCTGCAGCGCCATCGCGAACAGGTGGATCGAGTCCTGGTTCCGCACTTTGCCCGAAGTCGCATATTCCAGCGCCCGCCGCGTCAGCTCCGGATCCTTGAAGCGCGCCAGGTCGTACAGTGCCTCACTGGCAATGCCGGGATCCTTCGACGTTTCGGCGGTCTTCTGCAGCAGATCGAAGAACGCCGCGTCACCGTTCGTAGCCGCAACGCCCGCCGCCGCCCGCGCCAGCGTGGCATTCACCTTGCCGGAATTCGCCCTGCTCAGATCGGCCAAGTACGCCTGCGCAAGCTGCTTGCTCTCGGCAATGACCTTGGGGTCCTGGCCGATACCGCCCGCCAGCCCGAAGAGCTCCGCACGCAACTGCTGCCGCTCCGGCGTGTCGCTCTCCTGCGGCTCACCCAGGCTGGCCAGCCGTGGTCCGTATGTCGAAGTCACCCATGCCGAAAGCTCCTTGCGCTCCGCATCGGTGGCCGCCACCCGGGTCCACAGCGTTTGGACGCCGCGGATCACATTCTGCGTCACCGCGGCGCTGTCGTCGTTCTTCAGGCTCGCTGCCAGCAACAGGAAATCCCCCGCTTTGCTCTTGCCCGCGCTCATCAGCGCCAACTCATCGCCCACAACATTGATTCGTTCCGGAGCCGTCAAGGTCGAGACGTGCGACAGCAGCGCCTCATAGTCCGGAGCCGCGTACGCCGAGCGGTAGTAGCCCGCCGCGCCGCCGTCCGCGTAGAAGAGCGGCGCATTCGGCACCTTCAGCATGCCTTGTTTGGCGCTCAGCAGTTCGCAGTCGCGCTTCGCGCCCTCGCTCTTGAAGCACACCGGAACCGTCCACACCTGGTCGCCCGCATTCTCCGGGGCCGCCTTCGGATTCAGAAAGAATCGGCTCTGCGTCACCTCCACCTGGCCGTTCGCCACCTTGCCGAAGCTCAACAGCGGCACTCCCGGCTCGGTGATGAAGCTCTCCATGATCTTGTTGACCGGCTTGTGGCTGTTCGCCGTCTGCGCGTTCCAGAAGTCTTCCGCCGTTGCATTGCCGTACATGTGCGCCTGCAGGTAGTTGTGCACTCCTTGCCGGAAGGTCTCCTCGCCCAGGTAGCTCTCGACCATGTGTAGGATCGAGCCACCCTTCTCATACGTAATGCCGTCGAACATCTCGTTGATCTCGTCCGGCGTATTCGCCTCCGCGCGAATCGTGCGCGTCACCTTCTGCGCATCCAGGTTCATCGCGCCGTTCATTTCGCTGGCCACGTCCTCGTCGATATGCCACTCCGGCTTCCACGCCTCCAGCGGCTTGTTCGACATCCAGGTGGCGAAGCCCTCATTCAGCCAGATGTTGTTCCACCACTTCATCGTCACCATGTCACCGAACCACTGGTGCGCCATCTCGTGCGCCACCACCGACGCCACTTCGGCCTTCGCTTTCACCGGCGCGTTCTTTTCATCCACCAGCATGTCCGCCTCGCGATAGGTGATGGCGCCAAAGTTCTCCATCGCTCCCGCTTCGAAATCAGGAATGCCGATCATGTCCAGCTTGGGCATCGGATACTTGATCCCGAAATACGTGTCGTAGTAGTGCAGGATGTACTCTGCCGACGTCAGCGCGAAGCGCGCATACTGCACCCGCTCCGGCGTGGCGCACGCGCGAATCGGCACGCCATCGCTCGACCCCTCGATGCACTTGAAGTCGCCAATCAGGAACGCCATCAGATAGGTGGACATCTTCGGCGTCCGCGCAAACTGCACCGTGTGCTCGCCTACCGCCGGTCCTGCCGTGTCGGAGATCACGTTCGTGTTCGAGATCACCGTGTCTTCCTTCGGCGCAACAATCGTCACATCGAAGGTGGCCTTGAAGTCCGGCTCGTCGAACGATGGAAAGGCCCGCCGCGCATCCGTCGATTCGAACTGCGTCACCGCGTAGCGGTGTCCCTCGGCTTTGGACAAATAGAACCCGCGCAGCTTGTCGTTCAGGATGCCGGTGTACGCAATCCTCAGCTTCACCGGGCCGGCAGCCAGCGTGCCCGGAAAGGTGAAGGTCGCCTGCTGCTTCGCCTCGTCCAGCGACACATCCGCCTTCATCTCGCGCCTGCCCGGATTTGTCGTCCCCCGACTCGCAGTCACCGACTGGAACTGAATGTCTGCCGCGTTCAAAGTGATCGAATCGGCAGGCTGCGCCAGCATCACCTCGATCGTCTCATCGCCGCTGAAGGTCGCCTTGTCCAGATCCGGTGTCAGGTGCAGCGTGTAGTGCTCCGGCCGCACATTCGTAGGCAGCCGCTGCGCCACCAGCGCAGGAGCGACAAATAACAAGAGCATGGCAGCAGTGCCTGCCAGCCGGGCAGCCGGACGGCGAAGGGGGAGTGGCAACAATCTCATAAGGACCTCTACAGAAGATAGGCTCCACAAGCGAGCCGTACGCACAGAACCTAACCTATTACTGTAACTCAGGAAATGCAGTCGCAGCGCGGGTTTGGGATAACTTGCGTAAGAACGCAGGAGACGCTGCAATCGTTCCAATTACAAAATCAGCGCGCAAGCCTATGCTGATGCAGGATCGCCTCGGCGGCTCGGCATAGATCAGGAGGAGTCCACGATGACCATATCTGTCTTTGTCGGCACCAGCCTCGACGGCTTCATCGCGCGACCGAACGGCGATTTCGACTTTCTCCCGGCCGGCGGCGGCGAGCCCCACGGCTACGAAGAATTCATAGCGAGCGTCGATGCCATCGTGATGGGCCGCAATACATTCGAAACGGTTCTCACGCTTGGCGCATGGCCATATGGAGACAAGCGCGTCGTGGTCCTGAGTAGCCGCCCGCTGAGTAGTACCTCCATTGATTTGTCCGCGGCCCGCGGAGGCCGTGTTGAACAGATGGCCGGCCCTCCGGAGCAGATCGTCTCGCAACTCGCCGCCAGCGGTGCCCACCATCTCTACGTCGACGGCGGCATCACCATCCAGCGGTTTCTGCGCGCTGGACTCATTCAACGTCTCACGATCACGCGTGTGCCGGTGCTCATCGGAGAGGGTATCCCTCTCTTCGGCAGCCTGCCGCATGACGTTCAGCTCCGCCACATCACGACTCGCCACTATCCCAGCGGCCTGGTCAGCAGCGAGTACCACGTAGCCGCTAGTGTGGTGAATTGTTAGCTCCTTGCATAGATTTGTCATCCTGAACGTAACCGACGGTGAAGTGAAGGACCTGCTATATCTTCCTTTCAAAATCGGTGCGAAGCGCCGCTCAACCAAATCCCCATGCTGCATGGGATTCAGTCAGGTGCTCCACAACAATGAACGTGAGCGACCAAAGGGAGCGAACCCCTCAACCCGCGCCGCAGGCGCCTCTTCCTGGATGGCAAATCCCTACATCTCCCGATAATCCAGCAGCACCATCCCCACCAGCATCAGCGCCACCGGCCACACATAACCGGCAAATCGCCGCTCGCCCTCTTCCTTCGGCAGCCGCAGCTCCAGCCATCGCGCCCATCCAGCGGTCACGCCAAACAGCGCCAGTGCCGCGTGACTCATCAGCGTCAGCACCTCATCCTTGCCATCTGCCATGGAGTGATTGTGCGTCAGCAGCAGCGCCGCACCCGCCGCGCACATCAGCGGAAACGCATAGCGCGCCCACGCCGCGCGCAGCCTGCCCGCCTGCACCGCGCACTCAAACGCGGCAAAAGCCAGAATCAGCGCCGCCGCCGCGCGATGCTGCAAAACATCCGGCTCAAAAAAGCTGCCCCAGAACGGACGCGGCCCCAGCGGCCAGTTCTCCGGATCGGCGCGCAGCAGAATAAACAGCGCGAGACCCGCGAAGCTCACCGGCCAGAAGCGCGCCCAGCGCATTCGCTGGAAGCGGCTCACCAGCGCGAGCGCGCCCGCCAACAGCACTACCAGCCCGGCCCAGTGATGGTTGTACTCCGACCACGCCATGTCGTTCGCATCGCTCGCCGCCAGCGGCTGATACTGCGCCGTCTTCACCGCCACATCGATCGGCGTCGCCGGCACCAGCGCCGCATACGGCGGACTCTTCAGCCGCGGCGCCTCCCATCGCATCCGCGCCTCGATTTCATGCACCGTCAGCCGATCCATCGGCATATCCACCGCGGGCGATTGCGAGGTCAGCGCCGCCGCCGCCAGGATCGCAGTGAACCCCAGCGCCACCTCGACCTCCGCAAATCTCCGCAGCCGCGTCAGCAGCCGCACCGGCGCATGCTCGATCTCGCGTTGCACATACCAGTTCGCCGCGCCCAGCATCAGGATCAGCAGCAGCAGGTACGACTTCACCATCACCAGCACGCCGTAAGTCGTGCCGTACAGCCCCGAAAGCGAGTCGACATAAAACCACGCAAGCCCAATGCCCGCGCCCAGCAGCAATGCCGCCGAAACCATCGCCATGCGCGAGAAGCGCGCCACCACGCGCCGCGCCACAGCAATGTCCTCCGTCCGCTTTAGCGTGATCAGCAGAAACGGCATCGCGCCAATCCACGCCGCCGACCCCAGATGATGCAGCGCGGTAAACGCCGTCAACACCACGCGATGGTCCATCCGCGAGACCGCATGGCTCAGCGAAACTACCGATCCCATCAGCGCAAAAGCAGCGGCCACCATCGCCGCCTGCATCCAGATTCGCAATTTGTTTGGAGAGAATCGCGCCAGCAGCAACAGCACCAGCGCACAAAATGCAGCACATGCTTCGGCGGTCAGAGGGCCGCCGCTCAAAGCACTCGCCGCCGTCATGCCGGAGTTGCCGATCACCAGCGATGTTTCCACCGCAACCGACGCAATCTCCGCCAGGATCATCGCCAGCGCGGCCCATTCGATCCCGCGTCGGCACGCGCGCAGTGCGCGCTCATCCGCGCCGCCTGGCACCCCTGCAGCCACCAGGAAGAGCACGCCGCCTACCAGCAGCGCCTCCAGCGACAGCGTCGCCGCATGCAGCAGCATAGAGAGCAGATCGAAATCGTTGAGCAGCCAGATCAAGCCGCGAGCCCGCTATGGTCAGCCGGCACGGATGGCCGCCCTCGCGTTTGCGTTAGCCAACGCAAAATTCCCGATGGTGTAGACATCAGGCAACGCGAAACTCACCCCTCGCGTTTGCCGTTTAGGCAACACGAAACTCAACAATTCCGCGCGTGATATGCCCATCCGTCGCCATCACCTGCCACTCCAGCTTGTACGCGCCCGCCGTCAGCACTGGCGCCTTCGCCACCAGCAGGTTCGGCGCGGCATGCGCATCCACCGCCAGCGTTTGCGCCTTGCCATCCGGGCCCACCAAGTGCAGCGAGCAGTGCGCCGCATCGATGCGCGAGTTGTACGTGAGCGTGACGTTCACCGCCTCGCCGGCCTTCACCGTCGCGCCTTGTGCGGGCGAAGACTTCACCAGCACAGCATGCGCAAAGGCCGCGTGCGGAAGCAGGAAGAGAAGCGCGATAGTGAGCGCAACAACACTCACCCGCTGACGAAAACTGATGTTCCGATGCGTAATCCAAGCCTTGTTCATCGCAGTGCTGTTCATATAATGATGAAAGCACACGCGGAGCCGCTCGGAAAGCACCACTGCATCATCGTGACATCATAGTTACAGGACAATTACACCGAAGCAGCCCGCTCCGAGTGCCCGCTCAACTCGGTCGCCCGCGCCTCCGCATACGCCGCCGCGCCAATTAGCGCCGCGCGGCTCTCCAGAATCACACGCACCGGCGTCTGCACCAGCAGATCGCTCAGCCGTCCTTTATCCGTGAACGCCTTCATAAAGGCGCCGTCCTGCAGCTTCTTCAAAATCTTCGGCGCAATGCCGCCGCCCACATACACGCCGCCCGTAGCCAGCACCTTCAGTGCCAGGTTCCCCGCCTCGGCTCCATACGCACCCACCACGATGTCTAGCGTCTTCGCGGAGATCTCGCTCTCGC
>JAUTWX010000283.1 GCA_030838385.1 Acidobacteriaceae bacterium | reverse complement strand
TCCGAAGACAAATGATACGGTCCCTGCGGTGGCGGATGTGCGTCTGGGCACACATGCTTCCGGTCTACATTCCGCGGGGAAATGCTTTAGGCTTCCATCACCGATGATGAGGCGATTCTGGAGCGCGAGTGGTGGTGCAGCTTGCTGTGCGTTTCTGCCTCTGCTGCTGGCCGGCTGTTCGCGTGGCCATCCGCAGACGATCGCCGTAGTGCCGCAGACAACCGCCCAGGAGATCTGGGAGAGCGAGCATGCAGGCGTGGCCAAGGCGCTGCTCGGCACGCGATGGAAGGAGCGCTGGAACGGTCCCAGCAGGGAGACGGAGGTGGACCGGCAGATCGCGCTGGTGCAGCAGGCGATTCGCCAGCGGGACGGCGGCCTGATTCTGTCGCCCGATCATCCGGTCGCACTGACGACGGCGGTGCGCATGGCCGCCGAGCAGGGGATGCCTGTGGTGATCGTCGATGCCACGCTGAATCTGCCGCCGTCCCTGGATGTGGACTATCTGCTGAATGACGAGCAGCAGACCGGTGCATTGGCGGCAGACAGGATCGGCACGGTGCTGCGCGGGCACGGGACGGTGGCCGTGCTCGGTGAGACTCCGGCTCTGATGGGCACCGTCGCGCGTGACGAGGCGTTTCGCCAGAGTATGGCCGCGCGGTATCCCGCCATCACGGTGCTGGATCCGCTGCCCGGCAGGTTCCGCACCAACCTGGCGGAACAGGATACCGAGGAGTTGCTGGCCAGCCATCCGGAGCTCAACGCGATCTTTACGCTTACCGTGGGCGCCACGCGGGGTGTGTACCGCGGACTGAAGCTGAAGCAGCGCATTCATCAGGTGCATCTTGTCGCGTGCGATCAGGATCTCGATCTGCTGTACTACCTGCGGCTGGGAGAGATCGATTCTCTGCTGGCGGAGAACACCTTTGCGATGGGATATCGGGCGACGCGGCTGATCACGGAGCATCGCGCCGGCATGACACTCGATGGGACACAAGGCCGAGTCTTGCGTTTTGCGCCGCGGCTGGTGACCCGCGACAACGTGGACACTCCGGAGGTTCAGCAAATACTGAATATGGACTGGAGGCCCACGCAGTGAGGAGCGGCAGCCAGTTCGGCGGCAGGCGCGGGTGGTGGATCGCCGCGCTGGTCGCGGTGCTGGCTGGGGGCCTCGCGGCAGGGCGCTGGTTCGTGGCGGCGCGGCCTTTCTACCACGATGGCTTTGCGCAGAACCGCGCAGATGAATGGCAGGCCGTGGGCGGTGCGTGGCGGCTGGCGGGCGGCGCCATGCACAACGATTCGGATGAGCGCGGCGCCAAGATGCTGACGGGCTCTTATCGCTGGCGCGATTATCGTTTGCAGACGGATGTGCAGTTGCTGGGCGAGGGCGGCGATGCCGGCGTGGTGGTGCGATCGAACGATGAAGAGCCGGGCGTGGATGCGTACGACGGTTATTACGTCGGCGTGCGGATGTATGACAGCGCGCTGCTGATTGGGCGCTCCGACCACGGATGGCTGGAAGCCGCGCCGGTGCCGCTGCCCAGCCTGCGCAGCCATGTGTGGTATCACCTGGATGTCGCAGTCGTGGGATGCGGCATTGCGGCCACGGCCGGCGAAGTGGGATCGACGCAGGTGACTCGCGCGTTCTTCGAGGAGCCGGATTGCGTGCGCAGCGGCCGTATCGGGTTGCGTTCGCTGGCGACGGGCGCGGCGTGGCGCGACGTGCAGGTGCAGCCCTCGAACGTGGTAGAACTGGTCGCTCTGGCCGGACCCTCGCCGCGCGTGCTGCATCCGGATTTTCCGAAGACCGAGGCGGCGTTCAATGCGTCGCACAACTTTCCTACATTTGACGATGCGGAATTACGGCGGCGCTTCTTCGGCGATCGGGGACAGCAGACGGGACCGCAGACGGAGATCACGCCCATCGCGCATGTGGCGGGGCCGCTGCATGGAAAGGCGGAGCAACTCGTAACTGTGCGTGGCACAGTTGCGCTGACCGCGCCGACACTTTTCGTTCAGGACGATACGGGTGGGATTGCGCTGCCCAATCCGATCGCGCCTCCGTTGAACCTGGGCGACGAGGTGGAGGCGACCGGCGCACCGGCGGTCTCCGGCGATCCCATCGGAGCCACGACGATGCTCCCTCACGCACGCGTCAGGCTGCTGTGGGATCACACGCCGGCGGCGCCACTGTCCATCACCGCGGGACAGGCGGCCACCGGCAACTACGATGCGCGGCTGATCGAGGTGCAGGGCGTGCTGACCGGCATGCACGCGGAGCCTGCCGGCAATATGCTGGTGCTGGAGCTGGCGAACGGCGCACAGGCGTTTCGCGCATTCATTCCGGCGGATCAATCGGCGCCGTTCTATCGGCGCCTGACGCCGCGCAGCTTTTTGAACTTGCGCGGCGTGTGCACGCTGGACCGGCAGTACACGCAGGGTGTGACATCGTTCGCGCTGCTGCTGCGGTCGACCGAGGACATCGACCGGTTGGCCGGGCCGCCGTGGTGGACACCGTCGCGGCTGGCGGAGATGGGCTCGGCCATTCTGCTTTTATGCCTGCTGGCGCAGTATCTCTACAGCCGCGCGAAGCAGTGGCGGTGGCGCGCGATTGTGCAGGAGCGCGAGCGGCTGGCGCACGAGCTGCACGATACGCTGGCGCAGAGCTTTGCCGGAGTGGCGTTTCAACTGCAGGGCATCCGCAACGGGCTCGAACAGGCGGACTCGGCGGGCATCGCGCGAGTGAACCAGCAGATCGAGCTGGCCTGCGATGTGGTGCGGCAGACGCATGAGGAGGCGAGTCTCAGCATTGCGATGCTGCGCGAAGAGTGGCCGGCAGGTAAGGAGCTTGGCGCGGCGCTCGAAGAATGTGCCGCAAGCATTGTCGCTGGCGGCGATGTCCAGATCGTGCGCAAGGGACGAAGCGATGGCCGTAGTGCGCCCGGGCACATTCCCGTTCGTGTGGCTGATGCGCTGTTTCATATCGGCAGGGAAGCGATTGTGAACTCGGTGCGCCATGCCGATCCGAGGCAGATCGCGCTGTCGATCGAGTACGACGCGAAGAGCGTCATCCTGACTGTGGAAGATGAGGGCCGAGGCTTCGACACAGAGCAGCAGACGCACGGGCAGCAGACGCATGGGCAACAGACGCGCGGCTTCGGCCTGCGGGGCATGGAGAAGCGCGCGCGCAGCATTGACGCGCACCTGGTGGTGACGAGCCAGCCTGATGTGGGGACGCGGGTTCGAGTTACTGCGCCACTCGAAGCGCATCAGAGCGCGCGAGGACTTTTTGGTACGGTATGGAGCCGAATGCGCGCGAAGCTGTCGCGCTTGCGTGGCTGGGCCGGCGGTCGGGCAGAGTGGGCGCGCGAGCCTGCGGTACGGCGAAGCGGCAGCCGCGTGGGTTGACACATTTCCGGCGAGCCGATAGCGTTATTGCTACGGAGAGAACACGTCCCATGGACTTCCATCGCCACCATCGCCATGCCCATCATCACCACGTGGCGAACGTGTCGGCGGACTCCTCCGGAAAATAAGCAGCAACCCGAGATCAGGTCCAGCAGCCCGCCGATGCCAAGCAACGGTGGGCTTTTTGCATTTCAGGCGAACAACACGGAGAGAGACACGTGAGCAGCAACGCAACAATCGACTTCGCAAAGATGGACGGCGTGGTGCCCGCCATCGTGCAGGATGCCGCCAGCAGAGAGGTGCTGATGGTGGGCTTTTTCAATGAGGAGAGTTATCGCCGCACTTGTGAGAGCGGCTTTGTGACCTTCTGGAGCCGCACGCGGCAGAAGCTGTGGATGAAGGGCGAAACAAGCGGCAACCGGCTACGCGTGAAGAAAGCCTTTACGGATTGCGACCGGGACACGCTGCTGTTCGAAGTCGTGGTGGAAGGCGACGGGCTGGTGTGCCACGAGGGCACGGTGACCTGCTTCACGCGGCCGATTGCGATTGAGGTTGCAGCCGAGGTGCGCGCGTGACCGCACCGGCGAAGAAGCTCAAACTAGGCATTCCCAAGGGCAGCCTGCAGGAAGCGACCATCGCGCTGTTCGAGCGTGCGGGCTGGCGCATTTACGCGAATGGGCGTTCGTACTTTCCGCAGATCGACGATGCGGAGATTGAGTGCATGCTGATCCGCGCGCAGGAGATGGCGCGCTACGTGGAGAAGGGCGTGCTCGATGCGGGACTGACCGGCGTCGATTGGGTAGTGGAGAGTGGGCTGGATGTGGAGAGCGTGGCCAGCCTGACTTACGCGAAGCAGAGTCGCAGCAAGGTGCGTTGGGTGCTGGCGGTGCCGGAGGACTCGCCGTACCAGCGCGCAGAGGACCTGGACGGCAAGACGATTGCGACGGAGTTGGTGGAAGTGTCGAAGAGATACTTCGCAGCAAAGGGTGTGAAGGTGCGCGTGGAGTTCAGTTGGGGCGCGACCGAGGTGAAGCCTCCGACGCTGGCTGACGCGATCGTCGAGGTGACGGAGACGGGCAGCTCGCTGCGTGCGAATCGCCTGCGCATCATCGACACCGTCATGGAGAGCGAGACGCACCTGATTGCGAATCGCAGCGCGATGCAGGATGCGTGGAAGTGCGAGAAGGTGAAGAACCTGGCGCTGATGCTGAACGGTGCGATTGCAGCGCAAGGGCAGGTGGGCCTGATGCTGAATGTGCGCAGGCAGCACCTGGACGCGGTGCTGCAGGTGCTGCCGGCACTGAATTCACCGACGGTTTCACCGCTGCGCGATGCGGAGTGGACGGCGGTGAATACGATTCTGGAAGAGGGCGTGGTGCGCGATGTGCTGCCGCGGCTGAAAGCGGCTGGCGCAACCGGGATTGTGGAATATCCGCTGAATAAGGTGGTTATCTGATGCGGGCGTTGTTGGTTTCGGGAGGAGCGTTTTGGAATTACTGACAACCAGCGGTAGCGGGGCCAGAAAAGTCGAGCGGCTGCTCAAGTCGCTGGATCGGCGCGGCGCAACAAGTCTGGATCGCGTAGAGCGGCAGGTGCGTCGCATTGTGGACGATGTGCGGCGCGGCGGGGACCGTGCGCTGCTGGCGGCGCGCGCGCACTTTGACGGTGTGCCGCGGAGAGAGCCTCTGCGCATCGCGCCGGGCGAGCTGCATCGTGCGTGGGAGGAGACGAGCCCGGAGCTACACGCCGCGCTGAAGCTGGCAGCGCGCAACATCATGGAGTTTGCAAAGCGGCAGTTGCCGCAGCCGTGGGACAGCGAACCGGTGCCCGGTGTGAAGACCGGACAGCGGGTGCGTCCGCTCGCTGCGGTGGGCTGTTATGTACCGAGCGGGCGGCATCCGCTGCCATCGTCGTTGCTGATGACGGCGATTCCCGCGCAGGTAGCCGGTGTGCCGCGCATCGTGGTGGTGTCGCCGCGACCGGCGCGGGAGACGCTTGCGGCCGCTGCGCTGCTGGGCATCGACGAGGTGTACCAGGTGGGCGGCGCGCAGGCGATTGCCGCGCTTGCCTATGGGACGCCGTTGCTGCCGCGCGTGGACAAGATCGTCGGGCCCGGCAACCTGTATGTCACGGCGGCGAAGCGGCTGGTCGCGTTCAATTGCGGCATCGATATGCTGGCCGGCCCGACGGAGATTGTTGTGTGCAGCGAGCGCGGACATCCGGAGGCGATTGCCGCCGACCTGGTGGCGCAGGCCGAGCATGACACGGAGACGCTGAGCGTGCTGGTGACCTCGCAGCCGGCACTGGCCAAACATGTGATCCGCGAGTTGAAGGAGCAGTCGCGGCGCAATCCGGTAGCGCGCGAGGCGCTGCGCAGTCACGGGTATGTGATCGTCACAGATACAAAAGAGGAGGCGCGGGAGATCGCGAATCGGCTTGCGCCGGAGCATCTGACGGTCGACACGGAAGAAGACCTGGCTTGGGTACAAAATGCGGGCTCAGTGTTCGTCGGCAACTGGTCGTCACAGGCGCTGGGCGACTATGTCTCCGGACCAAACCACACGCTGCCGACGGGCGGCGCGGCGCGCATCCGCGGCGGCTTGAGTGTGATGGATTTCGTAAAGCTGATGACGGTACAGAGCTATACGCCGGACGGCGTAAGCGCACTGGGGCAGGCTGCGGTGATGCTGGCCGAAGCCGAAGGGCTGAGTGGACACGCGGCGGCAGTTCAGTTGCGGATCAGCCGTGCCGCAGCGGGAGGGACTCGCGATGCCTGAACGTGTGATGACGCGCGCGCCAGAGCCGCGAGCAGGTGTGCGCCGCATGAAGGAGTATCATCCGCCAGTTGCCGGGCGCGATGGGCTGCGGCTGGATTTCAACGAGAATACGCTGGCCTGCTCGCCGCGAGTGATCGAAGCCTTGCGGAAGATCACCACCGCCGACCTGACACGCTATCCGGAGCGCGGGTCTGTGGAGACGATTGTTGCCGCCTCTCTCGATGTTGCGCCGGCGCAGGTGCTGTTGACCAACGGTGTAGACGAGGCGATCCATGTGTTGTGCCAGGCATTTCTGGATCGCGGCGATGCGATGCTGCTGCCCGTCCCGACGTACAGCATGTATGAGGTGTATGGGTCGGCGGCGGAGGCGCGCATCGATGCGGTGCTGGCCGCAGATGGATTTCGCTTTCCGCTCGATGCACTGGTCGGCGCGATCCATGCGCGCACCCGGCTGATTGCGATCGCCAACCCCAACAGCCCGACTGGCGCGACGGTGGCGCGCGATGCCGTTGTTGCGATTGCCGAACGCGCGCCTCAGGCGGTGGTGCTGGTGGACGAGGCCTACTATCACTTCTTTGGCGAGACGGTGACCGACCTGATCGGCAAGCTGCCGAACATTGTGGTTGCCCGCACATTTTCGAAGGCCTATGGTCTCGCTGGCTTGCGATTGGGCGCGCTCATCGCCGCCGAAGAAACCATGCAGTGGCTGCGACGCGTGATCTCGCCGTACAGCGTGAACCAGCTTGCGCTGGCATGCTTGCCGGCAGCCCTGGAAGACCACGCTTACCTGGATTGGTATGTCGCTGAAGTGAAGGCGGCACGCGCGGAGCTCGCGCAGGCATTGACGGGCCTCGGACTTGAGCATTGGCCGAGTGAGGCGAACTTTGTTCTGACGCGCATTGGCGCGGAGCACAGCACGTTTGTGAGGGCGATGCGCGCACGCGGCATCCTCACGCGCGATCGCTCCGCCGATCCCGGCTGCGACGGCCTGGTCCGTATCACGGTGGGGACACGCGAGCAGATGCAGCAGGCGCGTGCGGCGATCGAGATATCACTGAAGGAGATTGGATGGCGCGCGTAAAGAAAGCGAAGGAGCCAGCGAACAGTGCGGTTCGCACGGCCATGTTGGATCGCAACACCACCGAGACGAAGATTGCGCTGAAGCTGAGGATTGAAGGCAAGGGACGGTACAGCGTGAGTACGGGCATTCGGTTCTTCGACCACATGCTGGAGCTGTTCACGCGGCACGGTGCATTTGATCTGGAACTCCACTGCAAGGGCGACCTAGATGTCGATCAACACCACACGGTCGAGGATGTAGGCATCGCGCTGGGCGAGGCCTTCGACAAGGCGATCGGCGACAAGAAGGGCATTCTGCGCGCGGGTTATTTCGTGATGCCGATGGATGAGACGCTCGCCGTCGCCGCGATTGATTTGAGTGGACGGGTGGCGTGCGTAGTGAAGACCAAGGTGAAGACGCGGCTGGTGGGCGATCTGCAGAGCGAACTGGTGGAAGATTTCTTCGAAGGCTTCGCACGCGGGGCTCGCGCCAATGTGCATCTTAAGACGCTCTATGGGCGCTCCAATCATCACAAGATAGAAGCGCTGTTCAAAGCCTTCGCGCGCGCGCTGCGCGTGGCCTGTTCGCGGGATAAGCAACTGGGCGAGATGCTGCCCAGCACCAAAGGGCTGCTGTGATCGCGGTCATTGATTACAAGGCCGGCAATCTGACTTCGGTGATGAAGGCGCTGACGGCGCTGGGCGCCACTGCGCAGATTACCGAAGATCCGGCGGTCGTGCGCGCTGCAGAGCGCGTGGTGCTGCCGGGCGTGGGGCATTTCATGGCGACCGCGCGTTTGCGTGAATCAGGCATCGAGGATGCGGTACGCGAGGTGATCGCTCGCGGCGTGCCGTTCCTGGGCATCTGTGTGGGGCTGCAATGGCTGTTCGAAGGCAGCAGGGAGTCGGATGCAACGGCTGGCCTCGGGGTGATGCACGGATGTTGCACACGCTTTCCTGAAACGCACAAGGTGCCGCATGTAGGCTGGAATACGTTGGAGGCGGCGCCGCAGTCGCGCTTGCTTGCCGGCCTGCCACCGCAGTCTTTCGTCTATTACACGCATAGCTACCGCGCACCGCTGGTCGAGGAGACGGTTGGCGTGACGGAGTATGCGGGACCGTTCAGCGGCGCGGTGGAGCGCGACAATCTCTTCGGCGTGCAGTTTCATCCGGAGAAGTCGGGTGACGCCGGGCTGCAGGTGCTGCGCAACTTTCTGGCGGTGCCGCGATGCTGACCAAGCGGATCATCGCCTGTCTCGATGTGACCGCGGGCCGCGTGGTGAAGGGGGTTCGCTTTGTCGATCTGCTGGATGCGGGTGATCCCGCAGAGCTGGCGCATCGCCACGCGGCGGCGGGTGCCGACGAGATTGTGCTGCTGGACATCACTGCGACACACGAAGGACGCAAGACGCTGCTCGATACGGTGGCTCGTACGGCGCGTGAGATATTCGTTCCGTTCACGGTGGGCGGCGGGGTGCGCACGGCGGAAGATGCCGCGGCGCTTTTCGATGCCGGCGCGGACAAGATCAGCGTGAACTCGGCAGCGATTGCGGATCCATCGTTGATTGGCGCGGTCGGCCGCAGCTTCGGCTCGCAGGCCGTGGTGGTGGCCATCGATGCACGTCGTGGCGGCAATGGCGTGGAAGCGGCGGAGGTGTATGTGAATGGCGGCCGCAAGCCGACGGGTCGTAAGTTACTGGACTGGGCGCGTGAGGCGGAGGATCGCGGCGCGGGCGAGATTCTGCTCACGTCCATGGATTCGGATGGAACCCGCAATGGTTTCGATTGTGAGCTGACGGCTACCGTCGGCAGTGCGCTGCGCATCCCGGTGATCGCATCGGGGGGCGCGGGGAATGCACAGCACTTCGCGGATGTCTTTAACGCCGGCTGCGCGGATGCGGCGCTCGCTGCGAGCATCTTTCACTTCGGCATCGCCGATGTACGCGAGCTGAAGCGTGAGCTGGCGAATCAGGGTGTCCCGGTGAGGCTGCCATGCTGATTCCTTCCATCGACCTGATGGGCGGCCGCATCGTGCAACTGGTGCAGGGCAAAGAGCTGAAGCTGGCCTTCGACGACTTCGAATACTGGATCGAGCGCTTTTCGAGCTACCCCATGGTGCAGCTCATCGACCTGGATGCGGCGATGCGACAGGGCAGCAACCGTGCGCTGATTGAGGAGATCGCGCAGCGGCTGCCGTGCCAGGTGGGCGGCGGCATTGGTTCGATTGAGCGTGCGCAGGAGATGCTGGCGGCGGGGGCCCGTCGCGTCATTATCGGCTCGGCGCTCTTCGATGCTGCAGGTGCTGTGAACGAAGGCGACACGCAGAAACTTGTTCGCCGGGAATTCGCAGAGGAACTGGCGGCCGCCGTTGGTGCGGAGCATCTGGTCTTCAGCGTGGATACGCGCGAGGGGCGCATTGCGATCAAGGGCTGGAAGCAGCAAGTGGACCTAACTCCGGAGACAGCGATGGCCGCGCTGGAGCCGTACTGCGCCGCGTTTCTCTATACGCACATCGATCGCGAGGGAACCATGCAGGGCTTCCCGCTGGATGTAGCACGAAAGCTGCGCGACGCAACGAAGCAGCAACTGATTGTCGCCGGCGGCATCCGCGAGCGAGAGGAGATCGATGCTCTCGCTGCGATTGGGGTGGATGCAGTCGCGGGGATGGCGGTCTATCTAGGACGTCTGGCGGTGTAACGCGCTGCCACGTTTGCGTCGCGGCGCTTCACGGCGATGCCGATGATCACGAACAGCAGGGCGACCGCGCCCTCGAGCGCGGCATTGCCTGCGCGATGGCGCAGCAGGCCGACAAGAGCGATCGCGCCCCAGAAGAGAGCCAGGACATACCAGAGGATGTAGCGTCGCATGCGGCCTCAGTATAGAAGCGCGGTCATGGACCTTGTTTCCTGCAACGGAGGGCCGCCTGATTATTCCAGTCGCTCGTGAACGGTATCGCCGAGTCTAGCGCAGCCGCTCTATGCTGACTGTGCAGCGAGGCGGTATTCTTAGTGGTTTGCATCAGACATCTTCAAGAGCAGCGGGCAGGGTGAACGGATGGGGGCAACGTCGGCCAGGGCAGGGACATTTCGGATAGCGAAACGGCTGGACGAGGTCGGCTTTTCCGACATCGTGGTGATCCGCAACAAGGTGATGGAACTGCGCGCCGCCGGCCAGACGGTGCATGCGTTTCATGGCGGGGAGCCTTTCTTCGAGACGCCTGAAGTTATCAAGCAGGCGCTATTCACAGCGGCGGAGGAGAACAAGACGCGCTATGCGCCGTCTTCCGGCATCGCACCGCTGCGCACGGCGCTGGTGGAGAAGCTGCGGGAACGCAATCGCATGCCGGTGACGGCGGATCAGGTGATTGTCACGGTCGGTGGTGCGCACGCGCTCTACTGCGCCTTCCAGGCGGTGCTGGATCCGGGCAGCGACTGTCTGCTCTTTTCGCCGTACTGGACGCCGATTGCCGACATGATTCGCGGCACGCAGGCGCGTCCGGTGTTCGTGCCTACCGCGGCGGCGCGGCGTTCTGGCATTACGGCTACGCTGGAACAGCTCACCACGCCGGAGACGCGCGCCATCTACTACAACACGCCGCAGAATCCGAGTGGTGTGGTCTTCACGCGCGCCGAAGCGGAAGAGGTGGCGGATTTCGCAAAGCGCCACGACCTGGTGGTGATTTCCGACGAAGCCTACGAAGATCTTGTGTATGACGGTGAGCACGTTTCCATCGCCTCGCTGCCCGGCATGGCGGAGCGCACCATCTCGACCTACACCTTTTCCAAGAGCTATGCGATGACGGGATGGCGCATCGGCTATGCGGTGGCGCAGGAGCCCTTCATGACCGCGATGCGCAAGCTGGTGCTTTACTCCACCAACGGTGTGGCGACGATGGTGCAGTGGGCCGCGCTCGACGCGCTGCAACTAACTGCGGAGCTCCGGCAGAAGCGGCTTGCCGAGTACCGCGAGCGGCGCGATGTGCTGGTGAACGGGCTGAATGAGATCGGCTTCCAGTGCGAGCTGCCCGCGGGCGCGTTCTACGCCTTTCCGAGTGTCGTCAAGCTTAGCGGTGATAGCCGCAAGGCGGCGGCACTGCTGCTAGACAAGTTGCATGTGGCCACCATTCCCGGCGCGGTCTTTGGCAGCCAGGGCGAGGGGCATGTGCGCTTCAGCTACTCGACCTCGATGGCGGCGATTCAGCAAGGTCTCGACGCACTGCGCCGCCTGACGTAACCCGCCGGATTGAAACGAAATGCCCGCTGCCATCGTCTGACAGAGAAGCAATCTTTTGCAGCCGCGCAGGCTGGGACGGAATCTTAAACAGCATATGCCCATGCAACGTCTTTTGACGGCCACGATGTTTGTGTGCGCCTGCACGCTGGCGCCGTCCCTCGCCATGGCCGATTCCGATCCTCCGGCGTCCGCCAGCACGTCGGCCTCGGCGAGCTTGCCCGATGCGCCGCTGCCACAGACGCAGGCCCCGCCCGGCGCGTCCACCGCGGCAAAGAGCGCGGCCACCCCCACGCCGAGCGGCAATGAGGGGAAGCAAACCAAGCGCATCCTCGGAATCATTCCGAACTTCCGCTCGGTGAGCGCGGACCAGAAGCTGCCGCCCGAGACCGCGAAGGAAAAGTTCAAGACGGCGGCGCTTGAGAGCTTCGACTACTCGGCGGTTACGTTCGCCGCCGGACAGGCTGGCGTGGCTCAGGCACAGGACTCCTATCCGGAGTTTCGCCAGGGCGCGGCCGGGTATGGCCGCTACTTCTGGCACACCTTTGCCGATCAGACCGATGAGAACCTCTGGGTGCAGGGCATCTTTCCGGTCGCGCTGCACCAGGACAGCCGCTACTACACGCTAGGCCACGGCGGCTTCGTCAAGCGCGGCGCCTACTCGTTCACGCGTGTCCTGATCACCCGCACCGACGATGGCGACCGCGCGCCAAATTATTCGGAGGTTGTGGGTGCGGGCGTGGCGTCGGCTATCTCGGCCGCATATTATCCTTCGGTGTACCAGACTTGGACAAAGATCGGCCAGCGCTGGCTGACGAACGTGATCATCGATGGCGTCACCTTCAGCGTGAAGGAGTTCTGGCCGGACGTGAACAACGCCGTCTTTCATCAAAAGGACTAATACGCATGCACCTCGGGCTGCCTGAGGAGATTGATCCATCTCTGTTTCGTTTTCTTCCTGAAGGGGTCGACGTAACTCGCATCGGCACTAAGCTGACCGGCGAGCTTGACCTGGATATGTGGGTGCTGCCGCTCAACCCAAAGCAGGCGGCCGCAGCGCGTCCGCACATTCGCAGTGTGCACGTGGTGCAGTCGCAGTACGCCGGGGTGGATGCCTTTCTCTCGCTCGTGCCGGAGGGCGCAACGCTGTGCGATGCACAGGGCGTGCACGATATTCCCGTCGCGGAGTGGATACTCGCGGCGATTCTCGCTTCGCTCAAGTACATTCCGTTTTACGTGCACCTGCAGGCTGCAGGCGACTGGAAGCAGCGCATCGGCGCGGAGACGCTCTACCTGGGAACGCATCCCGGTGAGCAGCCGAAGACGCCGCCGGCGCTTGCAGATGAGCTGACCGGCAAGACTGTACTGATTGTCGGCTATGGCTCCATCGGCCGCGCCACCGAGGAGCGGCTGAAGCCATTCGACGTGAACGTGCTGCGCATCGGCCGCCGGCAACGCGAGGGCGTGGAAGCGGAGGACCGGCTGGATGATCTGCTGCCACAAGCCGACATTGTCATCCTGCTGGTGCCGCTCACGGAGCAGACGCGCGGATTCATGAATCGCAAGAGACTGGCTGTGATGAAGCAGGGAGCGCTGCTGGTGAATGCGGCGCGTGGGCCAGTCGTGGAGACGGATGCGCTGGTCGAAGTGCTGCACTCGGGCAGAATCCACGCAGCCGTCGACGTCACCGATCCGGAGCCGCTGCCAATGGGGCACCCGCTGTGGTCCGCGCCGAATCTGCTGATCACTCCGCATATTGCGGGCTCCAGTCCGGGCATGATGGACCGCGTCATGCGGTTCATCGGCGACCAATGCCGCCGCTATCTTGCCGGCGAGCCGCTCGCCCACGTGGTCACCGAAGGCTACTGACGCCGGCGTTTTCCGCCGCTGGTCGGGATGCTGTACAAAGAGTCATCCGCCACGGCGGGAGGGATCCATCCTTTGAATTGTCTGAATCGTCGCCTGCTTTGCTCCGCACTCTGCTGCTGTCTGCTCGCCATAGCCACTCCGCTGCTTGCGCAACACGAGGACGCTCCCAAACGCGCAGCAGAGAAGCCCGCGGCGGAGAAGGCGGTCGAGAACAAGCCGCAGGCCGAAGTGCCGCCGGTGCAGACGCACCATACGCTGCACGTGAATGGGCAGACGCTGAACTACACAGCGACCGCCGGCATGATGCCGCTGAAGAATGACAAAGGCGAGACGGAAGCCAACATCTTCTTCATGGCCTATACGCTCGACCAGCCAGACGGAAAGCGTGACAGCAGGCGCCCGCTGATGTTTGCGTTCAACGGCGGCCCGGGGTCCGCGTCGGTGTGGCTGCACCTGGGCGCGATCGGCCCGCGCACCGTTCACATGCAGCAGCCGGACGGCACCATGCCTGCGCCGCCTTACCAGGTCGAGGACAACGACAACACGTGGCTCACCCAGACCGACCTGGTCTTCATCGACCCGGTGGGTACCGGCTATAGCCGCGTGACCAAGCCGGAGCTGTTGAAGAACTATCTTGGCTTGAAGGGCGACACCGCTGCGGTCGGCAAGTTCATCCGGCTCTATCTGGATCGCTACGAGCGCTGGAACTCGCCGCTCTTTCTGGTAGGCGAAAGCTATGGCACGACGCGCGCCTCGGCGCTCTCCGGCTACATGCTGCAGAAGTATGGCGTAGCCTTCAACGGCGTCGTGCTGATGTCTACCGTGCTGAACTTCGAGACGCTCGAATTCGCTACTGGCAACGATCTGCCATACGTTCTCTTCCTGCCGACCTATACGGCGACTGCGTGGTATCACAAGAAGCTCGACCCATCGCTGCAGGGCGACCTGCAGTCCGCGCTGCGACAGGCAGAAATCTTTGCGGATGGCCCGTATGCCGATGCGCTGGCGAAGGGCGATCGCCTGAGCGCCGCGGATCGCGCTTCCGTTATCGCCGGGTTGACGAAGTTTACCGGGCTCAGCGCTCACTACATCGATCTGAGCAATCTGCGTGTGGATGAGCCGCACTTTACCAAGGAACTGCTGCGCGACCAGCGCCTGAACGTTGGCCGGCTGGATAGCCGCTATACGGGATACGAGCCATCGCTGGTGGCGGCGGAGAGCGAAACGGACCCCACTATGTCCATCATCTCATCGCCTTTCTCCGCCTCGTTCCATCAGTACATTCGTACAGAACTCGGTTACAAATCCGACGATGATTATTATCTGCTGGGCGGTGGCTTCTCCCAGGCGAGTGACTGGGACTGGGGCTCGGCTGCCGAGGGCTTTCCCAACGTCACCGACTCGCTGCGCGATGCCTTTGCCGGCAACCCGTACATGCGCCTCTACGTCGCCTCCGGCTACTTTGACCTGGCAACGCCCTACTTCGCCACCGAGTACACGCTGGCGCATCTGGGCCTGGAGCCCACGGAGACCAGCCGCATCTCCACCGGCTTCTACGACGCGGGCCACATGATGTACCTGAAGCCATCGGCGCAGAAGAAGCTGCACGATGATGTGGCGCAGTTCATTGCGGCGTCGCTGCACTAAGGTTGGTCAATGGGCCAGCACCTCTGCTACGTGCACGGCGCGGCGGCTGGTATTCTGCGCGATCTGTTCGCGGCAACTGAAACCATCCGTCACAATCACTGTGTCGTGATCGGCAGCGCGCACCGCTGGCAGCAGAACCCGCTCGCCCAGAGTCTGGGAGACGGTGTACTTGTCGCGCTCGAAACCAAACGGTCCGGCCATGCCGCAGCAGCCTGAATCGAGCATCGTCACCTGTGCGCCGGTCTGTTCCAGCAGCCCGCGCTCTGCTTTCATGTTGAAGACGGCTTTGTGGTGGCAGTGGCCGTGCAGCACAATCTTCCGGCCGGCCAAAGGCGGCGGCTCCCAACCGGGCGCGTGCTCGGTGAGGAAGTCTGCGAGCAGGTAGGTTTGCTGCGCGAGCCGTTGCGCGCGTGCGTTGTTGGGATAGAAATTTCGCAGCTCTTCCAGGAAGACGCTGGCGCAGCTTGGCTCGAGGACGATGAATGGCATGCCCGCGTCGATCTGCGAAGCGAGGCGGCGCAGTACATCATCGAGATAGCGCCGCGCGCGGTCGAGGAAGCCGAAGTCGTAGAGAGGCCGTCCGCAGCAGATATGGCGCCGCGGAAAGACCACGCGGAAGCCGGCGCTGCGCAGCACACGCGCGGCTGCGTCCAGCACCTGCGGCTGCAGATAGTTGTTCCAGGTGTCCGGCCAGAGAAGGACGGTCTTCTGGCCGCTCTCGTTCTTCGCGGGAGCGTCCTGTTGCTGCATGAAGGTGCGTGAAGCAAAGCGTGGGAGCGAGCGTTGCGGTGCTACGTCGGCGATTCGTTTCGCA
>JAUTWX010000280.1 GCA_030838385.1 Acidobacteriaceae bacterium | reverse complement strand
CTGGCTGCGCGATGTGGTTGAAGATGCCACCTTTGCGCAGACGAAATTCAAGCTGCCGCTCGCCATGGGCAAGGACATCAACGGGCGCATCGTAGTCGCCGACCTCGCCACCATGCCGCATGTGCTCATCGCCGGCTCCACTGGCAGCGGCAAATCCGTCGCCATCAACGCCATGATCATGTCGGTGCTCTTCAAAACGACGCCGGAACAGGTACGAATGATCCTGGTGGATCCGAAGCGAGTCGAGCTGGGCATGTACGAGGGCATCCCGCACCTCTTCACGCCGATCATCACCGAGCCCAAGCTTGCTGCCAACGCGCTGCGCAACGCCGTGCGCGAGATGGAGCGCCGGCTTAAGCTGCTGGCCTCGCGTTCGGTGCGCAACATCGATCAGTACAACAAGCTCTTTGACTCCGGCACGCCTAGCATGTTCGAGGACGCGGAGGAGCAGCGGCCGCTGCCTTACATCCTCATCATCATCGACGAGCTCGCCGACCTGATGATGCTCGACCGGGCGAACGTTGAAGAGGCCATCACCCGCCTCGCGCAGATGGCGCGGGCCGTCGGCATTCACCTTGTCCTGGCGACGCAGCGCCCGTCGGTCGATGTCATCACCGGCCTCATCAAGGCCAATGTGCCCACGCGCATCTCCTTCCGTCTCGCGACCAAGGTCGACTCGCGCACTATTCTCGACAACAACGGCGCCGAAGCCCTGCTCGGCCGCGGCGACATGCTCTTCCTGCCGCCCGGCACCTCGCGCCTGCAGCGCGTGCACGCGCCCTTCGTTACCGAAACAGAGATCTCCGCGGTCGTCGATTTCTGGAAAGCGCAAGGCGGCGCGGAGTACGTCGAAGCCTTCCTCGAATCGCCGAGAGACGAAAAGGGCCGCGAGATGAACAACGAAGATGGCGAGGAGGACGACGATGATCCGCTGTTGAACGATGCCGTCCGCCTGGTCTTCGAATTCGGCAAGGCCTCCACATCGCTCATTCAGCGGCGTCTGCGCGTCGGCTACGGCCGCGCCGCGCACCTGATCGACATGATGGAGCGCGACGGGCTCGTCGGGCCCGCCGATGGCTCCAAGCCCCGCGAAATCCTGAAGAGCCCTGACTGGCTCACCGAGATCGAATCATCAACGCGGTAGACGCGCACAAACAGTTGTCATCCTGAGCGAAGCAAAGGACCTGCAGTTATCTCCTAACGACGCGCGCTCCGCAACGCCACCGCACCCAGCGTCCCTACCACCAGAATCAGCGCCACCCACAGCAGCACCGGGTGGCGCTCCGTGAATGGCCGCCGGCCGGGAGCTTCCGGCGCGAGTGCCCGCTCACCACCAAGCGTGCTGACCGACGCATTCGCCGCCGCTGCCTCGATGGGTGACAGATCGTACTGCGGTGCACCGAGCGAAGCATCGTCATAGCGCAGCGTGTACGACGCGTTCGCCTTGCGTAGAAAACACACTTGCCGCTCCCGCATCTCAAGCGTGATGCCATGCAATGCAAGCGGCGTGTCATCGCCGTTCTGGATCGTCAGCCGTACCGTGGACGCATAGGGCGCAGCACCTAAACCCAGATTGATCGTGCCGCCGCTTGAGGCCGCTTCGCCCTTGACAGGAGGCGCGTGGGCCAGCGAAATCCCTTCACTTTGCACCGCCGCCTCCGGCCGTCGCGTGTTTTCATTGCCGGCAGTTTCCACTTTCCACCGCTCCAAATCGGCGATACGCGAAAACACCGCATTCGGATCGTCGCTCGCAAAGCTCAGCCGTTCAACCGGGGCATTCGCGGGGACGGCAAACTCGTAGACCGTCTCATGCGGCTTCTGCTGCGATGCGTTCGCTATCGCCACAAGCATGTACCGCGGCGGAGCCGTGCTCTCGGTCAGCACATCCACGCCGGCAATGTCCTGCGGCGTCACCGGATCCAGCGCGAGCGTCTGTATCTCGAAGTGCAAATAGCGAAAGTTGCTCTCCGGCAGCATGATCCGCTTCATCTGCGGCTCGTCCTCCGGCGTATCGGAGCTATAGGCAATCTCCGGAAATGCCACTCCTGCTTCGCCTGGATGATCGATACCGGTGACGTGAACAAGCACAGAAAAATGCGACCGCGCCATTTTCAACAACACGCGGTCATAGCGCGGCTCGGTCATCTCTACGTCGAAACTGATAGCACCGTTCCGCTGGCCCAGGTTCAGGATCTGTTCTGGCCGCCCCACGTCCTCAGCTACATCGCTCGATGTGCGCACCTGGTAGGCAATCTCGCGAGCGCCCGCCATCACCCGCAGATCCTGCAGCATCGGTTCTGCATGGGCCAGCAGGTCCAGCGGCAGCACGGCACATGTTTCGGATGCGCTGGCCCGCGCCACCTGCACCGGCCGCTCGTAATGGAAGGCTGGCGTGGTCACCGCCAGCGCCAGCGCGGCCAGCCCCACGCGCGAGATCATTTCGTCTCTCCACCGTCCGTCGCACCAACCGCACGCAGGTGCAGCCAGTCGCGCTGATAGGCAAAGCTCACGCCCAACAGCAGCGCGCCCAGCGCAAGGAAGCTGACGATGCGGTAGCCCTGGCTCAAGGTGCTGGTATCCAGCAGAAATACTTTGAAGATCGTCACCGCCAGCAGCACAAGTCCCTGCCAGCGCAGCAGCGCAGAACGCCGCCGGAATCCCACAGCCAGCAACGCCGCGCCGGCGATCAGAAACCACGCCGAGTAACTGAAGCGCTCCGCCATCTGCCGCCCCGCCAGTTGCGACGCGTACATCATGGAGCCGGGCGCAGCCGGCAGCGCGCGGGTTGACCAGAATGTCGCAATCTCAAAACAGACTGCGGTCAATGCGAGCACAGTCGCCACCACGCTCGCGCCAATATGAAGCTGCGGTCCAAGGCCAGCATTCTCCTCCTGCACCGGCCGCCCGGCCCACACGATGGACGCAATGGCCACGGCAAAGGCGGCGAAGCGCAGGTTCCAGATGACCTGTTGCTGCTGATAAAACATTCCGATGAACAGCACCGCCAGTCCGGCCACAAACCAGCAAATAGCCTCGACCTGTTGCGCTGTGGCCTGTTGTGTCGTGCTCTGTGAAACGTCAGTTCTGCGGCGCGCCGCCGTCCATACGATAGCGCCGCTCGCCACCATCAGCCAGATGGCGCTGCTCAGCAGCGAGCCGGGCGAACGCAGATCTGCCATTCCCGCAGCCGGCGCGGGACTCGACCACCAATAAGTATGGATCTCCAGCAGCACCGCGATGATCACTAGGGCACGCGCGAGCACCGCGCCGGTCTGCGCGAGCAGCTCCCAGCCTCCTGCGGACGTTGCCGTTCCCTCACGCCTGGCCTCGCCTCGCGCCAACACCGTCGCTACCACCATCGCGCCAATCGAGACGACAAAGCTGAGCAGGCGAGTGTTCCACAGCACGCGCGTTTGCCCGATGGTGGCATCCATCGCCAGCGAGATCAGCCCCAGCGACAGCGCTCCCCCAGCCAGCACCTGCATCAGCCGGGTACGCAGCCGCGTCGCCACCCACACCAGCACGGCGCCCTCGGCCATCCAGCCCACCGTCACCCAATGTCCATGCACCGCCAGCGGCACGGCCAGGGTGAGGAAGACGATCGCAATCGAAAGCTGTATATCGGAAAGCGACGCCAGCCGCGATCCGGCGATCGGCGTCCGCTCCATCCATTTGCGCACGCCAAGATAGAACGCGCCGAAGCCGACGGAGCACCACGCCAGCGCGGTATTGCGTCCACTCCCGTTCTGCGACAGCATGGCGTAGAAGCCCA
Source organism: Acidobacteriaceae bacterium (assembly GCA_030838385.1). Classification (GTDB taxonomy): domain Bacteria; phylum Acidobacteriota; class Terriglobia; order Terriglobales; family Acidobacteriaceae; genus KBS-83. The sequence goes on along the minus strand of JAUTWX010000280.1, from coordinate 14,705 downwards.
GAAAGCCGAAGGCCGCATTGGCCAGACTCACCAGCACGCGCGCTGCATCGTCCTGCTCTGGGTGAGCCCGCCTCTGCCGCGCCAGAATGGTGGCTGCGGCGAATAGCAAAATAAAGAGCGAGAGGAAAACGGTCGTGGTGACGAATGCCGCCGGCGCGTAAAACTGCCAGTACCAGCCCCAGTAGAATGCAACCGTGCCGATGAACGAGAGCACCAGCAGCCGGTCCCAGCCCTTCAGCACCAGCAGCGCCATGGTGGCTGCATTCATCATCAGCAGATAGCTGAAGAGGAAGACCTCCTCGTTGCGCCCGGTCGACAGCAGCAGCGGCGTCGAAAATGCGCCGACGATGGCATACACCGCGAGCAACTCCGCGCTCTGCCGCCACGCGATGAAGGCATTGAACGCCGTCACCAGCACCATCCCGGCAAAGGCCACGCCGGGCGGGATCAGGTGATACAGCGAAAAGGCCGCCCACAGCGACAGGTATAAGACGCCGCTGCCCACTGCCTTCAGTGAATAGGAGAACGCCGCATAGCCCTTGCTGCGAAAGCGCTCCGACCACGCGATCAGCGCCGCCCCGCTCAGCAGCCCAATCAATATTCGGCCCGCAGGACCGACCCAGTGATTGTCGAATGCGAACTTCAGGAACCACGCCACCCCAATGAGCATGGCAACAATACCGATACGGTTGAACCACTGTGAGCCCACGCGGCTTTCGAGCGAGCGCTCCTCGCGCACTCTGGGGGGCCCCCCAGATGCGGATGCCGCAGCGACAGTTTTAAAACCAGCCGACGCAGCCTGTGCCGCTGCGTCCGGTGCTGCCGCTGCTGGAATGGCCGGGCCCGCAGAGACCGGCGCCGTCGCTGTCCATTCCGCCGGCGATCTGCCTGACGTGGCGACCTTTCCGGCCGTCGTCTCCGCCGCCGCCTCCGGAGACATCGCCGGTGGCGACACGCCGCGCAGCGCGGCCACCTCCCGCTCCAACTGGTAGACACGCGCCGTCACGGCGGACAGTTGTGCCTCCAGGCGCAGGGCGCGCTCCTCTGCCGATGGCATCTCTGGGCCTTCGCTCATGTCGCTCTCACTCTACGCACCCCCCGCCAGCCGAACAAACAGAATAGGCATCCCGTCCAGCCCCACTTACCTTTATGGAACGGGAGCCGCGCTCCGAAAGACTCGCGGCCTCGCCTCGTGCGAGCCGATGTGGAACAATCAGAAGAGCCAGTGGTTCCTTGTCCGGTACTGTTGCCCAACAATAGATGCAACTGTAACCACCTTCGCGTACTATGCCGTTGTGGACACGGACCCCCGGCCGGCTCCATCAGCTCCGAACATACTCAGGTTCCATAACTCTGACCATGCAGACACATACCGAGTCGACCGCGCTGCGCGTCCTGCTCGTTGACGACGACAGCATCGTGCTGGAGCTGGTTGCGCTGCTGCTGGCTGCCAAGGGCACCGAGGTGCTGCGCGCGCACGGGGGCCAGGAGGCGCTCGATGTTCTCCAGTCGCGGTCACCACTACCGGACATCGTGCTGGTGGACCACCAGATGCCTGGAGTCAGCGGCACCGACGTCGCCCGCTTTGTGAAGGCCATGCCCGAGCCACGTCCCCGTGTCATCGCGATGAGCGCATCGCCCCTGCCCCAGGACGAGCCGGCGATCTTCGACGACTATCTCGCCAAGCCGGTCGATCATGACCTGTTGCGGGCTGCTGTCGGCGGACGGTCCGCCCCACCATCCGCGCTGCCCGCCGCCAACCTGCCGCCCTCGCTCGATTCCTCCACCGTACGCAAGCTGCAGGCCATCATGCCGCCGAGCGCCATCCGCGAGCTCTATACCGTCTATGTTGCCGACACCCGGCAGCGCATCAGCGATCTGGAGCGCTACTCCGCCTCCGGAGACGAAGAGTCGCTGCGCCGCTGCGCCCATGCGCTGAAGGGCGCCGCCGCCATGGCCGGTGTTCCCGGTGTCGCTTCCATCGCCGCCGGACTGGAGGCGGGACGCCTTCCCCGCCAGGACCACGGAAGGCTCTTTCACCAATTACGCAGCGCCTGCGATGATGTGGAGCAAAGTATGATCAAGAGCGCAGAGACCCATAGCGCAGCTTCTGGGGAGGCCCGATGAGCCCAAATGCACCCGCCGCAGTCGAGCATCGCAACAGCAGCATCCGCATCCTGCTCGCCGACGACCATCCGGTCGTCCGTATCGGTGTCCGCAACATGCTGCGAGCTGAAGGACACTTCGATGTCGTAGGCGAAGCCTCCGACGGCGATGAGGCCATCACCCAGACGCTGGAGCTGCTGCCCGACATCCTGCTGCTCGATCTCTCCATGCCGCGCATGCCCGGCCTGGAGGCGATGCGCGCGATTATGAGCGGTTCGCCGCGGGTCAAGATCCTGCTCCTGACTGCGACGATTTCGACTCAGCAGATCATCGAAGCACTGCAGATCGGTGCGCGCGGCATCGTCACCAAGGACGCTCTTATCGATCAGCTCACCAACGCCATCGAAGCCGTCATGCAGGGCGACTACTGGATCAACGGCCAGCGCGTCGTCAATCTGGTGGGCGCACTGCACGAGCTCATGCAGAAGGCTGCCGTGCCCGAGCGCAAGACCTACGGCCTGACGCCGCGCGAGCTGGAAGTCGTCGGCTGCATCGTCGAAGGCTGCTCCAATCGCGACATCGCCAAGCAATTCGCCATCAGCGAGGAGACCGTGAAGCGGCACCTGTCGAACATCTTCGACAAGACCGGCGTCTCCACCCGGCTCGAGCTGGCTCTCTTCGCCATCGCCCATCAACTCGTGATGCCGCAGGCCTGAGCATTCATGCAACAGTCGACGTATCTGTGGCGGCCCTTCCGGGCCGCCACAGCCATTTTTGCCGCACCGGCATCCATTCTTTTACATGCATCCACCGGCGGCCGTGCTCGAAGGATCTGGAAGACATGCTCCAGGTGCGAATATTTGAAGGAGTCTCAATGATGAAGACAGTCCTCGCTGCCGTTGTCCTCTCTTGTGCTTTCGCGCTTCCCTCTCTCGCGCAGGACGTCAGCCCGGTAATGCAGAAGACGCCTCCGCCCACGCAGGAGATGCGCAACGGCGAGCCCCTCTATCGCGTGCAGGTCATCGGCCGCGAGATTCCCGCCGTCAATTACTTCAATCGCACCGGCAGCACTCGCATCGGCTTTGAAGGCACCAGCCTGCTTCCCCGTGCGAAGGGCAGAGCTACCGTCGACAACGGCAAAGGCAATGCCACCATCGACGCGCACTTCGAAGGCCTGCCGCCTGCCAACACCTTCGGACCGGAGTATTTGACCTACGTCCTGTGGGCCATCACGCCCGACGGTCGCCCCAGCAGCCTGGGTGAAATTCTGCCCGACGGCAAAAAGGCCTACGTCCGGCTAACCACCAACATGCAGGCCTTCGGACTCATCGTCACAGCAGAACCCTACTTCGCCGTCGCCATGCCTTCCGACGTCGTTGTGATGCAGAACGTGGTGCTGCACAACAAGACCGCCGGCGTTATCACGCCCATCGCTGCGCACTACAGCTTGTTGCCGCGCGGTGTGTATACCAAGACCGTTGGCGGCAAGGTGCTCAACCCCGTCACACGCAACAATAAGTCGCCTCTCGAACTCTATGAGGCCATCAACGCGGTGCAGATCGCGGAAGCCGCAGGTGCGGACCAGTACGCGCCTGACATTCTCGCGCGCGCAAAGGAACAGCTCTCGAATGCGCAGGACCTGGACCAGCGCAAGCGTGACCGCAAGCAGGAGATCACCTTTGCCCGGGCCGCTGTACAGACCGCCGAAGATGCGCGTCTGGTGACCCTGCGCAAGATTCAGGCCGAGCAGGTCGCCGCCGAACAGGCCAACCAGAAGGCCCGGCAGGATGCTGCAAACGCCGCCGCGGAAAAGTCGCGCCTCGAGGCACAACAGTCGCAGCTGGCCGAGCAGCAGGCGCAACTGCAGGCCCAGCGGGAGGCGGCGCAGCGCGCAGCAGCGGAGGCGGATGCACAGCGTGCTCAGGCTGCTCAGCAATCCGCCGAGCAACAGGCAGCCGCAGCGCGCGCCCGCGAGGCGCAGTTGCGCGAGCAGCTTCGCCAGCAGCTCAACTCCATCCTGCAGACGCGGGAGACGCCGCGTGGCCTGGTCGTCAACCTCTCCGATGTGCTCTTCGCGACCGGCCGCTACGATCTGAAGCAGGATACGCAGCTCAAACTGGCACGCATCGCCGGCATCTTCCTCGCGCACCCCGATCTCAGGGTGCAGGTCGAGGGCTACACGGATAACGTGGGCAGCGAGTCCTACAATCAGAAGCTTTCCGAGCAGCGCGCTAACACCGTGCAGAGCTTCCTCATCGCGCAGGGCCTCTCCCCGCAAAACGTAAGCGCCATCGGCTACGGCATGGCCAATCCAGTGGCCGACAATAGCACCGCCGCAGGCCGCAAGCAGAACCGCCGCGTCGAAATGGTCGTCTCCGGACCGTCCATCGGCATTCCCAACCAGGCCGCTCCCGGACAAACACCCGCACCCGCATCCTATGGGCCGGCTGCTCAACCCACACAGCCAGCACCACCACCGCCACCCGCAAATCCCAGCGGCGTCAGCAACCCGCCCGGCCCGCAAGGCTGACAGAAGCGGACGACAAAATAGGCTGCCTTCATCCGGCAGCCTGTTCCTTTTTGCGGCGCCGCTCATCGAAAGAGAAAGAACGCACCTCAGGAGTCCGCGTGACCGCTCAACAGAATCTTGCCTTCCTCGGCCTCGGCCAAATGGGTGCGCCCATCGCCCGTCTGCTGCTTCAGCACGGCCACACCGTCACACTTTGGAATCGCGATCGCAGCAAGGCGGACGCACTCAACAGCGGCAACGCCCGCATCGCCACATCGCCGCGGGAGGCCGTTGCAAGCGCAGCTGTCGTCTTCACCATGCTCGCCGACGATGCCGCCACTGAGGCGGTCCTCTTCGGTGGCCCGAATCACCAGGGATTTCTAGAGGGGCTCCCGCCCGGCGCCATCCACGTCACGCTCTCCACCATCAGCGTCGCGCTCGCACGCCGCATCACCGCCGCGCACCAGGAGCGTGGCCAGCATCACGTCGGCGCACCCGTATTCGGCCGACCCGCCATTGCCGAAGCCGGCAAGCTGTGGATCGTCACCTCCGGCACAGAGGAGCCGCTCGCACAGGTGCGGCCGCTGCTCGAATCCGTCAGTCGCGGCCTCACTGTCGTCTCCAGCGAGGCATGGCAGGCGCACGCGCTCAAACTCGGCGGCAATCTCATGATCACCTCCATGAACCAGACGCTCTCCGAAGCCTTCGTCTACGCCGAATCGCAGGGCATCGCTCCCGCGCTCTTCCATCAGGCCGTGAACAGCGCGCTCTTCCAGTCGCAGCTTTATGAGAACTACGCCAAGACCATCCTCAACCCGCCACCGCATCCCGGCGCCACCGTTTCGCTCGGCATCAAGGACACCCGGCTCGTGCGCGAAGCCGCTGCCGAAGCCGGCGTCCGCATGCGGCTCGCCGACTACTTCGCCGATGTGCTCGACCGCGCCAAAGAGGCCGGATTCGCCGACCAGGACTGGGCCGTAGGACAATATCGCATCGCTCAGTCGGACGCCCCATTGCACGCAGAAAAGGATTAACGCCTCCCATGTCACAAGACCTTGCACAGAAGACCGCCTTCATCACCGGCGCCAGCTCCGGCATCGGCCTCGCCACCGCGCGCGCCTTCGCCGCGCAGGGCGCACGCCTGATTCTCGCCGCGCGCCGCCAGGATCGCCTCGATGCCGAGCGCTCCACGCTCACCGGCGCAGCCGATGTCCACACCCTCGCACTCGACGTGACCGACCACGCCGCCGTAGAACGCGCAGTCGCGGCATTGCCGCAGGAGTGGCAGGCCATCGATATCCTCATCAACAACGCCGGCCTCAGCCGCGGCCTGGACAAAGTCTACGAAGGCAAGCGCCAGGACTGGGAGGAGATGATCGACACCAACGTGAAAGGACTGCTCTACGTCACCCGCGCCGTGGTGCCCGGCATGGTGAAGCGCGGCCAGGGCCACGTGGTCAACATCGGTTCCACTGCAGGCCGCATGACCTATCCCAATGGCGCGGTCTACTGCGCCACCAAGGCCGCCGAGCGCTCCATCACCGAAGGCCTGCGCGAAGATCTGCTGGGCACGCCACTGCGCGTCACCACCATCGACCCCGGCATGGTGGAAACCGAATTCAGCGAGGTCCGCTTCCGCGGCGACAAGCAACGCGCGGCCAAGATCTACGAGAACATTACCCCGCTAACGCCCGACGATGTCGCCGACGCCATCCTCTACGCAGTCACGCGGCCCGCGCACGTCAACATCTCCGAAGTCCTGCTCACGCCCGTCGCCCAGGCAAACTCGCTGCTCTTCCACCGAACCTCGAAGGATCAGGCGAAGTAGCGGCGGATGCACGCGCCCAACTGGAATAGCATGGTCGATGCTGCTCAAGACTAGCGACCTCGAGACAGACAATGTAGAGACGAACGACGTAGAGACGAGCGATGACGATCCTGACGCGAGACGATGTCATCCCTGCCAGCCACGCTTGGGCAGCGCTGCTGCTCCGCCTCCTCGTCGGCTGGATCTTCCTCACCGAAGGTATTCAGAAGTTTCTCTTTCCCGCGGCGCTCGGCGTTGGACGCTTCATCAAGATCGGTATCCCATACCCGCACATCGCAGCGCCCTTCGTAGGTGTAGTGGAAATCGCCTGCGGCATGCTGCTCATGATCGGTCTCGTCACTCGCTTCGCCACCATCCCGCTGCTCATCGACATCTCGGTCGCCATCGCCACCACCAAGCTCCCCATGCTGCTCCATCAGGGATTCTGGCCAGCCATGCACGAGGGCCGCGTCGACTTCGCGATGCTCCTCGGACTTATCGCCGTCTTCTGCATGGGCGCAGGCCGGATCTCCTGCGACGCAAAGCGCTTCATGGATGGCGAATAGCAGACCGCGTGACCGAACAGCGAAGGCTCCCTCGTTCAGTGCAGGTGCTGCTCGCTTTCCTGCGCCTCGGCTGCACCTCCTTTGGCGGGCCGATCGCACACCTCGGCTACTTTCGCTCGGAGTTCGTTGAACGCCGGGGCTGGCTGAGTCAGACCACCTATGCAGAGGTCATTGCGCTCGCGCAGTCCATGCCTGGTCCGGCCAGCAGCCAGGTCGGATTTGCCATCGGGCTGTTGCGTGGTCGTTGGCTGGGCGGCCTTGCCGCGTGGATCGGCTTCACGCTCCCCTCTGCCGCCCTGATGCTGGCTTTTGCTCTCGGATACGGTCACCTACAGGGCAGAACAGCCGCCGCGACCCTTCACGGTTTGCAGTTGGTCGCTGTCGCCGTCGTGGCCCAGGCAGTCGTCCGCATGCAACGGACGCTCGCGCCTGACGCCCTTCGCCTCTCGATCGTTCTGCTCGGCGCCTTGATTGCGCTCTTCGCATCACCCGCCTATGCCACCGTGCTTGCCATCGCTGCAGGTGCACTCGCCGGCCTGCCCCTGATGCGAAAAGCAAAAGAGACAACGCAAGACGGGCCGTCGTTTGCACCTCCGATCTCCCGCCCTGGCGCCGCTGTGGCCGGAATCCTCTTCGTGATCCTGCTGGCTACGGCGCTCCTCTTGTCTGCCAGCCGCACTCTCGCCGTCGCCGTGCTTGCCGGCCTCTATCGCACCGGGGCGCTGGTCTTTGGCGGCGGCCATGTCGTCCTCCCCCTGCTCGATGCCGCCATCGTCGAGCGTGGCTGGCTTGTGCAGTCGTCCTTCCTCGCCGGCTACGGAGCAGCGCAGGCCGTTCCCGGCCCCTTATTCTCGATCGCCGCATATGTGGGCGCCGCGGTGCGTCCCAACCCTCACCCGCTGCTGCTCGGCCTGTACGCGCTGGTCGCGCTCTTTCTTCCCGGACTGCTGCTCATGGCTGCGGTCCTTCCATTCTGGAGCGCATTGCGCCGCCGTCCGCTCATTGGCTCGCTGCTCCGCGGGGTCAATGCAAGCGTCGTCGGCGTCCTGGCCGCGGCGCTTTACCGTCCGCTCTGGACGACCACTATCCGCACCACAACCGACTTCCTCATCGCGCTCGCCGCCTTCGTTCTGCTCATCCGGTTCAAAGTGCAGCCGTGGATCGTTGTCCTCTGCGTCAGCCTCGCGTCCGTCCTGGTGTCGATCTTGGTCGCGTCGCGCTGAAGCACGTATACTGCGTGCAACTTCCTCCACATCGCAAGCGCAACGCCGATGGGCCATCCCCGCCAAAAGCTCACGAATGTTCGTCACAATGTTCGTAACAAGGAGTGACATGCTTCGCTCATCCTTTGCCTCCCGCATGTCACATCTGGCAACGTACACAGTTACACTTTCCATCGCTGCAGGCACAGCACTCTCGCCGGCTGCTGCAGCGCAGAACAACGCCTGCCATAGCGGAATGCAGACGAAGGCCCTTCCCGCCCCCGAGTCGCTCCCCGTACCCATAAAGATGACTGGCATCGGCAGCAGCCATCTCACCATCACGGCCACGCCCGAGGCGCGGGCCTGGTTCAACCAGGGCCTGACTCTGCTGCACGATTTCTGGGATTACGAATCCGCACGGGCCTTTGAGCAGGGCGCCCGCGTCGATCCGCAATGCGCCATGTGTTACTGGGGCCTCTTTCAGGCGCTGATGTTCCGCAACGGCGAGCCCAGTGCCTATGCCCAGCAGGCGCTCGCCAGCGCAGTTCTGCTGAAGCAGCACGTCAGCAAGCACGAGCGGCTTTACATCGACGCTGCTTCCGCCGCGGATGATGCTGCAAATGCAGCCAAGCCCGGCGACGATCCAGACAACGCGAGAGAGATTGCGATCTGGCGGCAGATCGTGAAGAACTATCCTGGCGACCTGCAGGCCAAACTCTTCCTCGCCGGTGCACTGCGCGACGGCTACGACGACAACGGCGCGCCAAAGAAAGGGCAGAAGGAGGAGATCGCGCTAATTCAGGAGGTGCTCAAAGTTGCACCCGACGATTCCGCCGCCAACCACTATTGGATTCACGCCGTCGAAGCCAGCCCGCATCCGGAGCAGGCGATACAGAGCGCGGCGCTCCTCGCGAGCCTCGCCCCCGCCTCCGGCCATATAGTCCACATGCCCGGCCATATCTACTTCCGCACCGGCGACTACGCCCGGGCCGAGCACTGGTTCACCGCATCCACCGCAGTCGAAGAGCGCTACCAGCACGAGCAGCACGTCACCATCGATAACGACTGGAACTACGTCCACAATCTCATGTACTCCATCGCGAACCTGATGGAGGAGGGCAAGATGCAGCAGGCCACCGCACTCTCCGCAAAGCTCTCCGGCGCACGCGGCGAGTTCGCCCCCACGCTCTATACCCAGTCACCCCGCGACGGCATGACGCGCCTCGACTCCGCGCTTCCCGTAGTGTTGCGCACCGGCGATTGGAACGCAGTGCTCCGCTTGCTCAAGGACAGCAAGCCGGATGCCAAACTGGAGAACCTCACCTTCCTCGCCGGGCAGTTGCAGGAGTTCGCCGCTGGCATGCAGTCCGTTCAAACCGGCAACGTAGCCGCGGCCCAAGCAGCCTCGCAGCGTCTCGACGCAGAACTCTGGCGGCTCTCGCAGCGCGTGCACGATGAGCCTGCGCCCAAAAAGCCTTCGCTCACCGCTCCGGCCATGGCGACTGTCATGCCGGATGCGAAACCCGCGCCGCTGCTCAGCAATCTCTCCGTCATGTCGCTCGAGCTGCGTGCGACCATCCTCGTGGTACAGAAACGTCTTCCCGAAGCGAAGGCACTCTTCGACCAGGCTACCCACGAGGAGAAGGGCCTCGGCTACCACGAGCCGCCCATGTATATCCGCCCAGTAGGCGAAACCGAAGGCGCAGCGTTGCTCGGCGCCAGCGATGCGGCCGGCGCCCACGCAGCCTACGCAGCGGCGCTGAAGGAGCGTCCGAACTCCGGCTTCAGCCTCTACGGAATGGCGCAGGCCAGCGAAGCCGCCGCCAACACAGCATCGGCGCGCGAGGAGTACGCGAAGTTCCTAACTGCGTGGAAAAGCAGTGACGCGAGCCGGCCCGAGCTCGCGCATGCCCACGAGTACATGGGATCGCAGAAAGTAGTCGCCGCCGCAGACACGCACCAATAGCGCCAGTGACGGTTACGAATCTCGTTACGGGGCTGTAGCATCCAGCGCAGCAAGCTGGCCTTCTATTTGTGCCAGCGCCGCCTCAAGCGCAGCCCGCCGATGCGGGTTCGCCGTCCGCGCAGACAGAATCTGCTCGCGCTGCAGCTCCAGCGCCTGACGCGCCCGCGCCTTCGAGCCATCGACGATCTGGCCCTGCGCCTTGGTCTCGACCATCGCAGCGCGCTCCGCCTGCTGCTCCTCTACCGACTTCGACTCCCAACCCTTCGACATACCTCTATGCTAGGGCCGCCGAGGTTGTCAGGAGCGGAGATCAGCAAAGGTAATGAAGGTGGCATCCTGAGCGAAGGACCCGCAGTTTAGCAGCGCGCGCGAACTGACCGCGCAACCCTTTCCCTGGTCCCTGCTCTAATAAACACATGAAGGCATGGCGCATCCCCGCATTCGGCATCGACAGGCTCTCGCTCGACGAGGTCCCCGCACCGCAGCCCGGACCCGGCCAGATCGTCCTCGACGTCCACGCCGTATCGCTCAACTATCGCGACCTGATGACGGTCAAGGGCGCCTACAATCCGAAGCTCCAGCCCCACCGCATCCCCTGTTCGGACGGCGCCGGAACCATCGCTGCTATTGGCCAGGGAGTAACGCGAGTCGCAGTCGGCGATCGCGTCGCCGGCATCTTTTTCCAGCATTGGCTCGACGGTGATCCGGCAGCCGACAAATTCAAAGGCGCCCTCGGCGGCGATATCGACGGCACACTCGCCCAGCAGATCCTGCTCCACGAGGACGGCGTGGTGAAGATTCCCGACCATCTCAGCTTCGAAGAGGCCGCGACCCTCCCCTGCGCCGGCGTCACCGCATGGAATGCCGTCGTCACCGCGGGACGGGTCAAGTCAGGCGACACCGTCCTCATCCAGGGCACCGGCGGCGTCTCCTGCTTCGCCCTGCAGTTCGCGAAAGCGCTCGGCGCGCGCGTCATCGGCACCTCATCCAGCGCCGGCAAGCTGCGCCGGGCAGTCGATCTCGGTCTGGATGCCGGCCACAATTATCGGGAAGACCCAGAATGGGCACGCTGGGCAGTCAGCCAGACCGGCGGCCAGGGCGTGGACCTCACCGTCGAGGTCGGCGGCGCGGGCACTTTTCAACAATCCCTCGCCGCGACCAGAACGGGCGGCGTCATCACCCAGATCGGCGTGCTCAGCGGCCGCGAGCAGAGTCTCATCATCACGCCTATCCTTCACAAAATGCTTCAGATACGAGGCATCTACGTCGGCTCGCGCCAGCATTTCCTGGAGCTGAACCGGGCCATCGCCCAGACCGGTCTTCATCCGGTCGTCGACCGTGTCTTTTCCTTCGGAGAGGCCCGCGAAGCCTTCACCACGATGGAAAATGCCTCGCATTTCGGCAAGATCGTAATTTCCGTGCCCACTTCCTGATCCGCTTGCGGCAGCCCCAAAACAATCCCCAGTTCAGGTTCATTTCGGGAGGAGTCTCCCGTTCGGACGGTAAGTCCGTCAAAAACAGGCACCGCCATGCTTTTGGTAACCATTTTCGCGAGTCCAGAACGCGAATAAATGGTGTCACCCGTAAGGCAAGAAATCGACAAACCTCTTCGCCTTCCCGCCCGTCCTTGCTAACGTAGCTCAGCAGAACTTCGGGAGTCTGGTTCGGGATTCGAGGGCCAGGGAAGAAAAAATATCTTCTCTTTCACAAGCGACTGTTTCAGGCTTCCAGCATCTCACGATTGCACACAGGGCCCGGGAACAACGGACCCAGGTCAACCAGAGCCGCTCTCAACGATGAGGAGCTTCACAATGCGCTGGATTATGGAATTCTTTCAATCTGTCTTTGAGGCTATATTCGGTTTTTGCCGCCACAACAGTCTGTCCCGGCCATTCACCATCGAGGGACAAACCTACAAGGTCTGCATGGACTGCAGCCAGCAGGTGTTCTACTCCCGTGACACGATGAAGCCGCTGAGCCGCCGCGAGCTGCGTTATCTGCGCGCGAATCAGGCAAACGCTGCCGTCGCCATGATGCCCGCTACCGCCCTGGCCCGCGAGGCGGCTGCTCGCCGCTCCCGCAAGACGGCCGCAGCCTAGGCCTGCCCCTTCTTGTACCGGCTCCTCCGCAGGGGCCGGTGCAGCTCTCCCTTTCCCTCTCCGCTGTTCCACCTGCACCTCGCATCTTTCTGCGCGCCGGCGCACCCGTGCGCCCGTCCCATGGACCGCATGTTTGTTCCGTCCCTAAGCTTCAATTCTGGAAAACAGATACGCTCCCGCGGTGAGGAAGACCGCGGCAATCGCCGCGAGCAGCGCCACATCGACCGACAGGCTGAATTGCCAGCGGTTGATCAGCGCGCCGCGCAGCCCGTCCACTCCATAGGCCAACGGATCGAGCCTGGTGATGATGCTCATCGCCAGTGGCAGATTCGCCAGGGGAAAGAGCGCGCCCGATAGAAAGAAGATCGGCATCACCAGAAAATTCATCACCAGTTGAAAGCCCTGCATGTCCTTGATCACCGAACCGATCGCCGTCCCCAGCGCCGCGAATACCACGGCGATCATTACGACAAACAGAAAGGCAATCGGAATGGCCAGCCAGCTATGCGGACGAAAGCCGGCGATGAGACAGATGAGCAGGATCAAAGCGCCCTGGATAACCGCGACCGTCGCGCCGCCCAGCGTGCGTCCCACCATGATCTGCATGCGCGAGACTGGCGCGACCAGCGTCTCCTTCAGAAAACCGAACTGGCGATCCCACAGCATGGCGATGCCGGAGAACACCGAGCTGAAGAGCACTGTCATGCCCACTACTCCGGGCGCCATGAACTGCAGATAGCTGCCGTGGCCAGCCTGCCGGAAGACCGGGCCCAGCCCGAAGCCCAGCGCCAGTAGATACAGACACGGTTGTCCCAGCGACACTACGATCTGTACCCGTGAGCGCACGTAGCGCTTCAGCTCCCGCAACCACAGGATGTAAATCGCGCCCATTCCGAATCCTCCTGAAAGCTCTTGTCATACCGCCGCAGCGAAATTCCCACCACTCGTAATCCAGGCGAATCAAAGGATCGGCATCTCGGCCGCTCACCACAAAACCCGGCGTGAGCGATCGAAGGAAGCGAACCCACCATCCGCGCCGCAGCGCCTCCGCCCGAACGGCCAGCCCTCAGCGCCGCCACATCTGCGCTACCTGCCGCAACCCGGCCTTGGCATCCGCCCCTTCGTCGCGTAGCGAGGAGCCGGTGAGCGCCAGAAATGCGGCTTCAAGCGAATCGGTCTTGGTCTGCTCCCGCAGCTCCGCCGAGGTGCCCTGGGCCACGATGCTTCCGTGATCCATGATGGCGATGCGATGCGCGACGCGATCCGCTTCGTCCATGTAGTGCGTGGTCAGAAAGACCGTCGTCTTCTCGGTCTCATTCAGGCGCTTGACGTGGCTCCACAGCTGATTGCGGCTCTGCGGATCGAGCCCCAGTGTCGGCTCGTCGAGAAACAGAATCTTCGGCGTGTGCAGAAAGCCGCGCGCAATCTCCAGCCGCCGCTTCATGCCGCCGGAGAAGGTCTTCACGTAATCGTCCCGGCGCTCCCACAACTCGAAGACCTTCAGCAGCTCTTCGGTGCGCTCGGCGCGCAGCTTGCGCGGCACATGGTAGAGCACGCCGTGCAGATCCATGTTCTCCCACGCCGTCTGCTCGACGTCCAGGCTCGGGTCCTGAAAGACGATGCCGAAGCGCTGCCGCGCCTGCTTCTGCTTTACCGTCGGGTCGAGCCCGTCCAACTCGATGCGGCCGCTGGTGGGTCGCAGCAGTGTGGTCAGCATCTTGATGGTCGTAGTCTTCCCCGCGCCATTGGGACCGAGGAAGGCAAAGATCTCCCCCTGCGCCACGTCGAAGGTAATGTCCTTCACGGCAGAGAAGTCGCCAAAGCTCTTGACCAGATTGCGGACCGCGATCATCCCAGAGAACCCTCGCAGATTGTTCGCAAGACATCACCCATACTGGATACTGGACGGTTTCATCACGCAGTCAATTGTCCCAAGAAAATGGAGGTAGGAATCAGAGGCACATCGAAAAACTCGCTGTCATTCTGAGCGCAGCGAAGAACCTGCAGTTTGTGCGCGATACCGCGGACGTCGGCGTGGATCGACGATTGCGCTGAACTGCGGGCTCTTCACTTCGCTCAGGATGACACTTCAAGAGGGGTGTTGGGTTCACGACGTCAGCGACATGAAACAAAACTTCCACTGCACCCGATCCCGCAACTTCCTCGTCTATTCCGTGTTTCGCCCGGTACGCGGTTCTTTGCTGTACGACTTTTGTGACACTCCGCTTGGCGTGTCCATGAGGCGGGCAGGCACGCCGGGCACGTACAATTGACGCAATTCTGGATGGTAGTGACTATGACCCGGCCTCTTCGCACGCTGTTCGCCTGCGCCGCTCCCCTTGTGCTCGTCATCGCTGGCTGCGGCGGCGGCAGCCCCAGTTCGAATCCCTCGAACAGCACCTTCTCCATCGCGCCCGCGACCGCAACCATCGACACCAACGGACAGGTCC
>JAUTWX010000278.1 GCA_030838385.1 Acidobacteriaceae bacterium | reverse complement strand
GTGGAGGCAATGGAAGGAACCGACGCGACCATCGCGCGGGCCGGTGCGCTGATGCGGACGCTCGAAGAGGATGCCTCAACGCTCGACCGCAGCCTGACCGTGGTGAAGATCGCAAAGCCGAAACAGGATATGCGCTTCGATGTTCCGGTCATCGGCGAAGCGACGATCGCGGCCATGCGCGAGGCGCGCGCGACCTGTCTGGCACTCGAAGCCGGACGGACGCTGATCTTCGATCGTGAGAGAGTGATTGCCGCCGCAGACGCCGCCGGAATTGCAATCGTAGCCGCCTCGCCGCAATAGAGCATCCACGGCCGGAACTCAAATCTTCATCGAAATGTCACTTCTCCGCCGGCTTCTGCGTGGAAGCGACCGAAGATGCTCTAATAAAAGCGTCCTCAGGAGGAGGCCTATCGATGTCCACGTCACGTTTTGCAATTCTGGCTGTGCTGCTGATCGCCGCCATCGCCGGTGTGTTCGCACTGCGCAGCGCTCGCGCCGCCGACGATGCAGTGCCTGCGGTTGGACAGCAGGCGCCCGTTTTTTCGCTGCCCTCGCAGGAGGGCACGCCCGTCCGCCTCGATCAGTACCGCGGCAAGTGGGTGGTGCTGTACTTCTACCCCAAGGACATGACCTCCGGCTGCACCATGGAGGCGCACAAGTTCCAGGAAGATCTGCCCAAGTATCAGCGGGACAATGCGGTGATCCTGGGCGTGAGCGTGGATTCGGTCGCGAGCCACAAGACCTTCTGCACGAAAGACGGTTTAAGTTTCAAGCTACTCTCCGATGAGCAGAAGTCGACGGTCTCGAAGTACGGGTCGTTGGGCAACTACATGGGTATGAAGATCGCCAAGCGGAATACGTTCCTGATCGACCCAGAGGGGAAGATCGCAAAGGTGTGGACCGGCGTGGATCCGTCGAACCACAGCACGGAAGTTCTGGCGGCGCTGGCCGACATGGAAAAGAAGAACGGATAAACGCAGCGGCAGAGTGCAGACGCAAAAAAGCCCGGCGAGATGCCGGGCTCTTTTGCTTGCCTCGTACTACGATTGCACTACTTCTTCTTTGTTGCCTTCTTAGCGGCCTTCTTGGTGGACTTCTTCTTTGCCGCTTTCTTGGTTGCCTTCTTAGCCGACTTCTTCGCCGACTTCTTCTTTGCTGCTTTCTTTACCGCCAATTGAGTACCTCGCTTCGTGGATTTACTGCGTGCACCCTTTTTACCGGCAGCCTTTTTGGCCGCCTTACCGCCGCTGCGGGCGCTGCTGCTTTTCTTCGCGGCAGATTTCTTTGAACTCTTCTTCTTGGCTGCTTTTTTGGCGGGAGCTTTCTTTGCCGCCTTCTTAGCGGGCGCTTTTGCAGCGGTCTTCTTGGCTGCGGTCCTTTTCGCAGGCGCCTTCTTAGCCGGCGCCTTCGAAGGTGTGGTTACCCGCGTTGCCGGCGCACCGGCACCGCCGCCGTAGCTTTCATCGTCCTGGTCGTCGTCGGAAGAGACGGGAACGCTAATCTCTTCATCTTCCTCGTCTTCATCAATCTCTTCTTCCATCTCATCCGAGTAGTCTTTGCCCTCGGGCTCGTGTTCACCATCGTCGTACGCTGCTAAGAGCTTTCGTTCGTCCTGCATCTGTGCCTCCGGGATTTCACTCTTCGTTGGCTTCGCTTGTGGCAGCGAGCGCAAATATCGACCACTCCACCTGCGGCGCGGATTATAGCAACAGCATGCAACGGTCTGCTACTGAACGCAAGAGGGAAACGCTTGCGCGCGTTGCGAATCGACCGCGACACGATCGCGTTTCGACGTCATTGCCTCGTCTGCAATCGAGCTGCGATCAATCCTGGCGCGGCTTTATCTTCGGTCTGGACTGCGATGATGGCTTGCCGTGCGAGGTGCTGTGCGTTGCTCCGCGACCCCTGCCCCTGCGTCCACGTTTGCCTCTCGCCGACGCGGAAACGTGCGCCGGCTCCGCTACAAAGAGGGTTTGCCCAGGTCGTATGGCGCTGGAGCGGAGATGGTTCCAGCGGCGCAGCTGCTCCGTGGTGACGTCGAAGCGGTCCGCAAGCGTCACGAGGGTATCTTCGCTTTCCACGCGGTACCGTGCGCTGCTGCGCTGCATGCCAGAGGCGGCCGCCGGCACCGTGGGAATAATCAGAGCGTCTTCGCCGGAGATGTCGGCAGTCGGTTCGATCTGATTCACGAAAGCGATCTCCGTGGCGGAGACGTGATAGGTCTTCGCCAGGGATGCCAGAGTGTCGTCCGGCTGCACGCGATGGTAGCGCCAGGCTGTCCGCTTGTCCGGCGGGATCTCCGCGATGGCCTCCATGAAGTCGGACTTGCTACCCGACGGAAGATGCAAGTCGTAGGGCTCATCCGGCGGCGTCGCCATGCGCAGCAGGCTGGGATTGAGACCGACGATCTGCTGCACCGGCACATTGACGATGTCCGCAACCAGGCGAAGGTCGATGGAGCCGCTTACGGTCACAGTGTCGTCGACGACTGGCGGATCGGCACCTATGTCGGTCAGCCCATACTGCACCGGATTCTTCGCCATCACAGCGGCCGCCAGGATGATGGGGACGTAGTTCTTTGTCTCCTGCGGGAGATTGTTGCGCCTATAGAGTTCCCAGAAATCGGCGTACCCGGTGCGCTGGACTGCCCGCTGCACGTTGCCGGGGCCCCAGTCATACCCGGCCATCGCCAGATACCAGTCACCGAACTGCTGGTAGTTCTTCTTGATCTCGCGCGCGTAAGCGCGGGTGGACTTCTCGGGATCGAAGCGCTCATCCACCCAGCCATTGCGCTCCAGGCCGTAGGCGCCGCGAAAGGGCATGAACTGCCACATGCCCGCTGCGCCGGAACGCCCGTTCACGGCTTGCACCTGAAAGCCCGATTCGGCGATGGCCTGGTAGATGAGATCGGCGGGAACACCTTCATAACGCAGAGTGCGCTCGATGAGGTCCTTGTAGCGTCCCGCACGGCGCAGTGAGCTGACGATGGTGTTGCGGCCGGTGCTGGTGTTGGAGAAGTAGCCGATGTAGCTGGTGACGGCATCATTGATGACCAGCGGCAGGTCGGATTGGGTGGTCTTGAGTTCGGCCTCGGCGGCGGCGCGGATGTTCGGATCGACGGGGAAGGTGACGTCGTTGGCGACACCGACCGGCGTCTGCTCCATAGGAGCGGCGAAGCCGTTGCCCTGCTTAAGCGCATCCATCTCCAGCGCGTTAACGGCATCCACGATGTGCTCGAATTCATCGCTAAGCTGTGGGCTGGCCTTCAGGTCGAGTCCGCTGGAGAGCATGGTGTCAACTGCGTTGTCGAAGTCACGCTTGGCTGCGGCCAGGTCGCCGGCGTGGTAATTGCGCATGCCGCTTGCGTATGCGCTTTCTGCGGCAGAGATCACCTGCTGTTCCCGCGGGCTGGGCGGCGCAGGCGGTTGCTGAGGATTCGCCACGCTCCGGGTTGCAGGGGGTGTCACCTGCGTCTTCTTCTGCACGGCTGACCGGGCGTGAGCCGCGGGAGTGCCGCCGCAATAGACAGCGAGGAGGAGGGCCGCCTGAACGAGAGTGGCGGAAGGCTTTGAAACATCCATGCGGTTCAGACGTGATCCTCGCGTCATTGTAGAGCGCGGACATGCGGCGTGCCGATGATAAACTCAAGCTTCGAGCGGACTTCGGTACTCTTGCACATTCGCTCATCCCCGCCCGACGCACCTGACATACGACCCGATCGCAAACTACATATCCGCATCCATGGACACCAGGCACATTCGTAATTTCGCGATCATCGCTCACATCGATCATGGCAAATCTACGCTCTCCGACCGGCTGCTGGAATTGACTGGCTCGGTGACTGCGCGCGAGATGCAAGCGCAGGTTCTGGACTCGATGGACCTGGAGCGCGAGCGCGGCATCACCATCAAGGCCCATGCCGTCCGTATGCTGTACAAGGCGAAGGACGGGGAACTCTATCAGCTCAACCTGATCGATACGCCCGGGCACGTGGACTTCTCTTACGAGGTATCGCGGTCGCTGGCGTCGTGCGAGGGTGCGCTGCTGGTGGTCGATGCGACCCAGGGCGTAGAGGCGCAGACGCTCGCCAACGCTTATCTTGCGATCAGCAACGGCCTGGACATGATCCCGGTGATCAATAAGATCGACCTGCCCAGCGCGGATGTTGTACGTACACAGGAGATGATCGAGAGCGCTGTGGGCATTGATTCCACCGATGCAATTCCGGTAAGCGCGAAGACGGGCGAGAACGTGGAAGCCATTCTCGAGGCGATCGTGCACCGTCTGCCGCCGCCGACGGGCGATGCCGACGCGGCGCTGCAGGCCCTCATCTTCGACTCATGGTTCGACGCCTATCGCGGCGTGATCGTGCTGACGCGGGTGATGCAGGGCACACTGCGCAAGGGCGCGCGCATCCGTCTGATGTCGAATGGCCGCTCCTTCGACGTGGAGTCGATGGGCATCCTGACGCCGAAGCCGGTGGAAGTGACGGAACTGGGAGCGGGCGAGGTTGGATTCTTCGTCGCCACCATCAAGAACGTCGGCGATACGAAGATCGGCGACACCATCACGGAGGAGGGGAGACCCGCCAAGGAAGCTCTGTCGGGCTTCGAAGACATCAAGTCGATGGTCTTTGCGGGACTTTACACCGTGGACTCGCACGAGCACACGCTGCTGCGTGAGGCGCTTGAAAAGCTGCGGCTCAACGATTCGTCCTTCTCCATGGAGCCGGAGAGTTCGGTAGCTCTTGGCTTCGGCTTTCGCTGCGGATTCCTCGGACTGCTGCACATGGAGATCATCCAGGAGCGGCTGGAGCGGGAGTTCGATCTGGACCTGATCACCACGGCTCCCGGCGTGCGATACAAGATCCGGCTGACGGACGGCAGCGAAACCGAGGTGGACAATCCCTCGCGCTGGCCGGATCCGAGCGAGATTGAAGAGATCGAAGAACCGGTGATCCGGGCTACCATCCTGACCAACGAGGAGTACGTGGGCGGGATCCTGAAGCTGGTAGAAGAAAAGCGCGGACGCCAGCAGAACTTCGAATACGTGACGCCAATGCGGGTGATGTTGACCTACGAGCTGCCGCTGAACGAGATCGTGCTGGACTTCTACGACCGGCTGAAATCGGTCTCCCGCGGTTACGCGTCGCTGGACTACAGTCTCTCCGGCTCATGGGTTTCTCCGATGGTGAAGCTGGACATCCTGGTCTCCGGGGAGCCGGTGGATGCGCTTTCGATCATCGTGCACCGCGACTTCGCGTACGAGCGCGGACGCGCCCTGGTGTCGAAGATGCGAGAGTTGATCCCGCGGCAGCAGTTCGAGGTGGCCATCCAGGCAGCCATCGGGTCGAAGGTCGTGGCGCGAGAAACCGTCGCCGCCCTGCGCAAGAACGTGTTGGCGAAATGCTACGGCGGCGATATCAGCCGCAAGCGCAAGCTGCTGGAGAAACAGAAGGAAGGCAAGAAGCGCATGAAGCGGATCGGGAAGGTGGACATACCACAAGAGGCCTTCCTTGCGGTACTGAGAGTCGGCGAAGACGCCGGAAAATGAGGCTCCGGATTTCAACCGGCGGAGCGATCTGTGGAAAGCTGCGGAAAGCCGCGTGCTTTGTTCACGTCCTGTTCATACCATACGTCGAGCAACTGGACGAGCTAAGTACTTGCAATCGCTGCAGTTATACCCTGGCTCGCTATTAGGCATGCCGCGATTTTCGTGCAGGCACGGAGTTGGCCTTGCGAGGAAGACCCGCGATCCACAGAAATTTCCACACCTGGGCGAGGAGTCTGCGGGTGGCTGAACCGTGTGAGGAACGGACTCCGAAAGCACTGCCTCGGAGCCCGCCTGGGACGGCTTAGTGCTGCGTAGTAGTAGTACGCGGGGTGGTTGTACGCGGCGCGGGCCGGGTAGTGGTTGCAGCAGGCCGGGGTACCGCAGCGCCGGCTGGCGGAGCCGGAACGCCCGACTGCTTGTTGTAGGCCTGGAGGACGGCTTCGGAGATGTTGGTGGACTCGGCGGCCCAGAGAATCGGCGACTGCTGCTGCTGCTGCTGGGAGCCCGCATCGAGGACCAACGTGTAGCCGTTCTGCTGCGCGTACTGGGTCATCACCCCGGCAACCTTCTGCGCGATGCCGCTGAACTTCTCGTTCATCTCGCCGGAGAAGTCGTTGCGCGCATCTTCTACATTGCGCTGCAGCGTCTTTTCCTTCTCGTCGATGGTGCGGAGGCGCGTCTGACGCTCCGCGTCGCTGAGCTTGTCACCGGCGGTCTGCAGGTCCTTCTTCAGCGTGTCGACTTCGTCGCTCGCCGTCTTGATCTGCTGCTGCTTGGGCTGGTACTTGGTGTTCAGCTCGGCAAAGGCACGCTGGCCTTCGTTGGTCTGGCCGACGACCGCCTCGAACTGGATGACCGCAATCTTGGTGGGGCCGGCGGGAGCGGTAGCAGTGGGGACACCGGGGGCGGAGGGTGGCTCTGCTGCCGTCTGCGATGGGGCAGAAGCTTGGGCGAGCGCACTAACGCCCAGCGTGGACGCGAGCATGCAGACGAGTGACAAAGAACGCTTCATTTGGCTAGGAAACTCCTTAACAGTTCTTGTTGGGATCGATC
>JAUTWX010000275.1 GCA_030838385.1 Acidobacteriaceae bacterium | reverse complement strand
GCATTCTGCGCCTTCGTGCCAAGCAGATTACGGCATGGGAGCGTGCGGGCCTGATCGAGACGGGCGAGTCGTACAGCTTTCAGGATCTCGTCAAGCTCCGAAAGCTTCGTGACCTGCGCGCGAGTCGGGTTTCGGTAGCCAACATTCGGGCCTCTGTCGATGCCATGCAGGCGGTCTCCGGCATGAGTAATCCTTTATTGGAAGCAACCGCATCGCGTCGCGGCTCCCGCGTGCTCTTCCGCCACTCCGGCGCAGTCATGGAGCCGATCGCGCGCCAGTTCGTATTCGATTTTGAAGCGCCCGCCCCCGGCGAGGTGCGGGCTGTCGCTAACACCAGCGCCAACCCGGTTGCGCTGGAGTCGCATGTCTCCGCGTTGTTCTTGCAGGCCGTGCAACTGGAGGAGAGCGGGCGCATCGACGAAGCGGCGGAGGGCTACGAGCAGGTGCTGCACCTGGACTCCCATCACGCGCCATCTTCCATCAATCTGGGCACCATCTGCTACAACCGCCGCTCCTTCCGCCGCGCGGAGGAGCTCTACCGGCGCGCCACCGTTTCCGATCCGGGATATGCGCTGGCCTTCTTCGACCTCGGCAACGTACTCGACGAGCTGGAGCGGCTGCCCGATGCGATTGAGGCATACCGAAACGCTATCCGGTTGGTGCCGAAGTATGCCGACGCGCACTACAATCTGGCGCTCGCTTACGAGCGCATCGGCGAGCGTCGCCGCGCGCTGCGCCACTGGTCCGTCTATCTCAAGCTGGACCCGGTCGGCCCGTGGGCGAACCATGCGCGCACGCAAGCGCGGAAGATCCTCTCGCGGGAGAAGCTGACGATTGTGCATCGCTCGCCCTGGGCGTCACGCCGGCGCTCCGAGTCGCGCAGCGCGCACCCCGCCGCCGAGCGAGGTCCCGGCCTGCCTGCCTGAGCACAGGATTCCGGCGGTGGCGATCGCCCAGCCCTGGCGACGCATCCAACTCAACACCCGAGACAACCGCCTTCCTGCTGAGCTGGATCTCCTATGCCGGCGGAGCCTTCCCGGGTGCCCTCAGCGCACTGGATCTTCCCATCACGGGTTGTGGTTCCGATGAATTCTTGCTGTGGCGTCGGTCGTCGCTGTTTCTCTTACGCCAGAATGCCCCAACGCGAGTCGGGATGACAAGGCAGAGAAGCCCCGCGACGACTATGACGACTATTTCGTAAGGATGCGCGCGTCCGTTGCAGCCTGCTACACTTTCCCGTTTGGATGGAGACCGCACGGCTTCTCTCCACGTCAATCTGTAGAAGTGAGGTGTTCGTATGTCCGCTGTCGCTGCCCTGGAATCTACCCACCCTGCACCGCTGAGCCGGCTCTCGGAAGACGAGCAGATGTTTCGCGAGACCGTTCGCCAATTCGCCGGCGAGATCATCGGCCCGCTGGTGCGCAAGATGGATGAGGAGCAGCACTTCCACCCCTCGCTTCTGCCGCAGCTCTTCAATCTCGGTTTAATGGGAATTGAAATTCCGGTGGGGTACGGCGGCTCCGGCGGGACGTTCTTCGAGGCCATCCTGGCGGTGGAGGAGATCTCCGCGGTCGATCCCTCGGTCGGCGTGATGGTGGATGTGCAGAACACGCTCTCCATCAACGCGCTGCTGCGCTGGGGTAATGAGGCGCAGAAGAAGCATTATCTGCCGAAGCTGGCGACGGAGATGGTAGGTGCGTATGCGCTGAGCGAGGCAGGCTCCGGCAGCGACGCCTTCGCGCTTGAGACCCGCGCCGAGCGCAAGGGTGACCACTATGTGCTGAATGGGCAGAAGCTGTGGATCACCAATGCGAAGGAGGCCGGATTGTTCATTGTTTTCGCCACGGTGGATCGCGCGGCCGGTTACAAAGGCATCACCGCCTTCCTGGTAGAGAAGCATTTTCCCGGCTTCTCTGTCGGCAAGAAGGAAGACAAACTCGGCATCCGAGCCTCTTCCACCTGCGAGTTGATCTTCGACGACTGTAAAGTTCCCGCTGCCAACGTCCTGGGTGAAGTGGGCAAGGGCTACAAGATCGCCATCGAGACGCTGAACGAGGGCCGCATCGGCATCGGCGCCCAGATGCTGGGTCTGGCGCAGGGCGCATGGAACCACGCCGCGGGTTATGCGAAGGAGCGCAAGCAGTTCGGCAAGCCCATCGCGGAGTTTCAGGGCGTGCTCTTCCAACTCGCCGAGATGGCGGTGGAGATCGAGGCGACGCGGTTGATGGTCTACAACGCCGCACGGCTGAAAGATGCAGGCCTCGACTTCGTGAAGGAAGCGGCGATGGCCAAGTACTTCGCCTCGCAGGTGGCGGAGCGTGCGGCCAGCAAAGCGGTCGAAATCTACGGCGGCTATGGCTTCGTCAAGGACTATCCCGTTGAAAAGCTCTATCGCGATGCAAAGATCGGGAAGATCTACGAAGGCACGTCGAACATGCAACTCCAGACCATCGGCAAACTGCTCCTGAGTCATTTAAAGTAGCGCGAGCAACTCAGATCCTGATTCAAAAAGGCTGGCGACGCTCCGTGCATCGGCGCAGCCTGTCATGCCTTGTTCGCATGGTACAACTGGAGCATGAAGTCGTACGTCCCGGAGAAATGGCGACTGGCTATCGCCATATGTTTGATCGCTGCGCCCGCCTTAGCTTTCTACGTCATCCTATATAAGACAGCGGTGAACCTGCCGCTGCTGGATGATTATCAGAGCATCCTCGATGTCGCGAATTCAATCGTTAAGGCTCACGGCCCGCTATCCAGGCTGGGAGTCGTAGTGACAAGCCAGCACAACGGCTATAAACAGATAACTAACAACCTTGTTGTCTGGGCATGCTATCGGTTCACCGGTCATGTGCGAATGCTTCCGCTCATCGCTATTGGCGATGCCTTCGCCTTACTGATCTTTCTCCCGGTAGCACTCATGGCAAAATTGCCGACAAGGGATAGAGCGAGCCGGCTTCTGCTTCTTGTTCCCGTAGCCTGCTTTATCTTTCAATTGCAATACGCTTCTGCGTTGAATTTCGCCTCCTGTTCGATTCAGGAGATTAGCGTGGTTGCATTTTCACTGCTTTCGATCTATTTCCTGGCCAAAGATGCGCGGAACATCCTTGTTATCTCATCCATTTTCGCGTTTCTTGCCGTCCTCTCTTCGCCGAACGGATTCCTTCTTGCTCCGGTTGGAGCTTTCCTGCTTGCGGGTCGACGGCAATGGAAACAGCTTATGATCTGGACAGCTATCTTCTGTGTCCTGCTTGGCCTTTACTTTTTCCGCTATAGCGGAGTTCCCATAACCGCCGTAGACAAAACGGCGGCGCATAGCGTCAATCCCATCTATGCGCTCGCCTTTGTGGGCGCCTCCGCGGCGCGCTATGTGTCGATTGCGCCCGCTCTCGTGCTTGGTGTTCTGCTATCTGGCATCGTGGTCCTGGCCGCCATCAAGCGCTACGATCTGCGGAATCCCGCCGTGTTCTATTCCATGGTATTCATTCTGATCAACGCGGTTGCGGTCTCCGGCCTGCGTTCGGGCCAGGGCGTGGCGCAGAGTCTCGCGTCGCGGTATCGCATTTACTCTAACCTGATGCTGGCCCTTTCCTATCTCTTTCTACTCGAGCAATGGATTCTTAGATGGAAAGGGATAGCTGCGCGACGGCTCGCGATCACGGCAGCGATCATGCTCTCCGCGACTTTCTGCCTGCTGAGCGACCTTGCCGGCGCGCGCTTTCTGGATGCTAAAAAGATTGCACTGCAGCAGAGCTATCGCATGCAGTGGCTAGGCCTCCCGGTGGACGCGGCGGACGAAGCCGAGATCAAGCGGAATCCTGCACTTGCCCGTCAGCTTCAAGATGGCGTCTTTAACCCGAATCTGCCTACGCTGCGAGAGTCTGTCAGGCTCGGGGTCTACCAGCCGCCGATGCAGCCATGACCTACCGGCAAGCTCCACCGGAAATTGCATGTTCGATCTGCCGTGCATGATGCCGCGCATGCACCCGATGAAAGCGCCGCCATTGCCGCACGCTCAGCGGCCCTAGCAAAAAGTGGGTTAGCACGGGCGCGCTCTTGGACTGCGGCTCAATGCGGTTGAGCACCCGGTCCATCGCCGCCAATGTAGCGCTGAAACGGGCAATCAGCTCATCGCCACTAACCGGCTCAGCATTTGTCTCGCCGGGTTGAACGCCCGGAGGCGCCGTGCGGCGTTTAGGCAAGTAGCCGCATTCGCATACCGCCAACTGCATACAGCGCTGCGCCAATGTGGGCCGCGTGCGCAGGGGACGGTTCTTTTGCAGACGATCCTCAATCCCGCTGCTGGTGGAGCGCCAGGTG